>JAHFHZ010000040.1 GCA_023246715.1 Candidatus Magasanikiibacteriota bacterium
GCCGACACCATGGTCTATACCACCGAAAAAATGATGAAAGAAGTCGAAGAGAAAAAGACCCCTGGGGTCACCGACGACGAAAAGAAAGCCGTCACCGAGGCTTTGGCCAAGGTCAAAGAGATCAAAGACAAAGACGATGCCGAAGCCATTAAAAAAGCTGGCGAAGAATTATCCAAAGTCGCCCAAGCTGTTGGCATGAAAATGTATCAGCAAGAACAAGCCGCCAAGGGCGGCGAAAAACCCGCCGAAGGCGCTGCCGCCGCCGAACCAAAAAAAGACGACGGCCCGATTGAAGGCGAAGTGGTAGATGATAAGAAATAATCCGATTTAGACAGACTGGCCCTGTACCAATGTGCGTACGGGGTTAGTTGTTTGGGTCTGTCATTGCGAGCCGAGGAACGAGGCGTGGCAATCCCTAAACGAGTAAATACTTTTTAAGAGGTATAGAACTCCCTGTGGTCTCTGCCACAGGGTTCCATTCTCGTGTTGTTGAGCGTGACGCCCTGTGGTGTGCCCTCGCTGGCTCTCACAGGGAGGCGTTCACAAAAGTTAATTTTCTCACCTGTCATTCCCGCGCAGGCGGGAATCCAGAACCTATGCAAGAAAGAGAATATTTTGTCTATATTCTAGCCAGCGATTCCGGAACACTGTATATTGGGGTGACCAATAATTTAGAAAGACGAGTTTCGGAGCATCAGCAAGGTTTGATAAAAGGGTTTACCAGCAAATACCAGTGTACAAAATTAGTTTTTTACGAAAACTTTTCAGATATTAAACAAGCAATCAACCGAGAAAAAGTGTTAAAAGGGTGGATCCGAAAAAAGAAAGAAGAATTAATTAAAACAGTTAATCCGGGCTGGAAAGATTTAAGCGCCGAGTGGGTATAAAGGGATCCTTCACTTCGTTCAGGATGACAAACAAGCATATATTGTCATTCTGAACGAAGCGCAGCGAAGTGAAGAATCCCTTTTTTAAATCGCATCCAATACAATCCTATGAAAAAATACCTCCTCGTTTTTCTCGCGCTCGTGCTATTCGTTGGCGGGCTCTATCTGGGCTACCGCGTATTCCGCCCCCAAAGCAGCATCACCGTCAATTCGCAGACCGTCCTCACCATGCTCCAGAGCGAAGGTTTTTTTGTTACCCAAAGTTATGTGGTCAATCAAATGGTGGAAATCAAAACCAGCACCGGCAGCGACTTCAAAGATTTGTTCTGGAAGCAGGATATCCAGGCTTCGGCTAATGTAAAAGTCAGCTCCGGCGTGGATTTGTCCAAACTCACCGCCGAAAGTATTCAGGTTACCGGCAGCCAGATTATTGTCACCCTGCCAGCAGTCTCCACCCAAAGCGTGGAATTAATCGGCAACGTGCTCTTGCAAAACAAGCAGGGGATACTCAAAAAGATTTTTGATAACGACGATGGTTACAATGTGGCCGTGGCCAAAATTCAGGAAGAAGCCAGGGCTGCCGCCGAAACGGCCGAACTGCGGGCCGATGCCAAAGCAAACGCTGAAAGAGAAATTAAACGATTATTGCGCTATGTTGATTTGAAGAGGGAAGTCGTGGTGAAATTTACTGAATAGCGTTAGAACTTTTATTATGTCCAAAGACTATTACAAACTCCTCGGCCTGGAAAAAAACGCCTCGGCCGATGAAATCAAAAAGGCCTTCAAAACTTCGGCCCTTAAACATCACCCCGATCGTCCCGGTGGTGACGAAAAAAAATTCAAAGAAATTAACGAAGCGTACCAGGTTTTATCCGATGCCGACAAGCGCGCCAAATATGATCAATTCGGTTCTGACTTTGACCAACAAGGCGGCTTTGGCGGTGGCATGAACTGGGAAGACTTTATGCGCCAGGCTCGTGGTGGCGGCCAAGGCGGGGGATTTGAATTCAACTTTGGCGGCGACATGGGCGATATCTTCGGTGACTTATTTGGCTTTGGTGGTGGACGTGGCCGTGGTGGTAGCCGCCAAGCCCGCGGCCGGGATATCCAGGTCGATGTTGAGCTGGATTTTAAAGAAGCCGCTTTTGGCGTGGAGCGCGAAATCAATCTGCGCAAACAAGATTCGTGTGATGTATGCGGTGGCAGCGGCGCAGAACCCGGCAGTAAGCTGGAAAAATGCGCCACCTGCAATGGCCAGGGCCAGGTGATGCAAAACCAGCGCACTATTTTGGGTACCATGCAGACCGTGGCCACTTGCGCCACCTGCCACGGCCGTGGACAAAGCGCTAGCAAGAAATGCAAACACTGCGGCGGCGACGGTATTCTGGCCAAGAGCTCTAGCCTCAAAGTAAAAATTCCCGCCGGTATCGATGAAGGCCAGTCTATCCGCGTTACGGGCAAGGGTGAAGCCGCTCCCCATAAGGGCACGCCCGGCGATTTATACGTTGTCGTGCATCTGAAGCAAACCAAAGAATTTCACCGCGACGGATTTGACGTCTATACCGATACAGAAATCTCGTTCCCGCAGGCCGCGCTCGGCGACACGGTCGAAGTGCCTACGCTGGAAGGCCCGGTAAAAATAATCGTTCCCGAAGGCACTGAACACGGCCAACTCATCCGTCTCAAAGGCAAAGGTATCACTCAGCTTGGCCACAGCAGCCGTGGCGACCAATATGTACGGATAAAAATTCGTGTTCCGCGCAAGCTCAGCAAAAACGCCAAAAAACTCCTCGAAGAACTGCGCGCTGAAATCTAGGGTCATAGGATCAACAGTGAAAATCCTCTAAGCTAACGCTTGGAGATTAACAGAGAGTAACGTCACTTCCTTGTTTCAAGGTATACCCCAGTGGTATACTTTTTTTATGTTTATAAATAACTTACAGCGGCTTGTTAAAAAGATTTTCACCCGGCATCAGGCTGGGTTCTTAGGTATTGTTGGTGCTTTTTGTTTAATCGGTGGAATTATGATTCTTGCCAAAAGCGCCGTGCCCCTGTGGTCAAAAAGTTCGCAAAGCCCCAAGCAAACCACCGGCCCGGCTCCGAGCCTGTTGACCTTTGCTATTGATCCCAAAGATACCGAACAATCAATCCTAAAAAACCCGACTACCAGCACCTACCGTTTGCGCATTCCCAAAATCGGGGTGGATATGCCGATTATCGTGGGTGAAAAAAGCGAGCAACGCGGCTTGGCCAAAGGCGCCTGGCTCATTCCCGGTTCAGCCCTGCCCGTTGGCGCCGACCCGTATGGCAACACCGTCCTCAGCGGTCACCGCTATTTGCGCACCACCGGGCCAAATACATTTTTTAATTTAGATAAATTAAAACCGGGCGATGAAATCAACATCGAATGGCAGGGGAGCGTTAACCACTATACCGTTTCCGAGACCAAAGTCGTGCCGCCCAGCGCCATAGAAGTTTTGAATCCAACACCCACGCCCACACTCACGCTATTCACCTGCACCCCTGTTTTTACCACCAAAAATCGCTTGGTTATTATCGCCAAACCCTTGACAAAAAATTGACGCTCCAGACTGTTTGCGGTAAGGATAGGGTATTCAGTTTAGCTTAAATCTAAGCTATATGCAGTTAACAAAATATTTTAGTTATAAAAGAGTAGTTTTTTTAAGAATATTTTTAGCCTCTCTTTTTATTTTTCTGAGCCTCGCCCAAGCTGCGCGCGCGATCGTAGAGTTTATCCCACCACCGGACGATCCAGATTTACCCACGGCAACTATCACAGTTATTAAAAAAGTGATTAACGACAATGGCGGCAATCTCCAAGCGAGTGATTTTGAAATCAGAATTTTTACCAATGGCGCCTTACGTACCCAACCGTTCCCGGGGCAGGATGAACCAGGCACCGACGCGACGGTTGTTTTTATTCCCGACGAAGAAGGAGCGCTCAGCTTCCCCATGATCTATGATGTAGGCGAACAGCTGACTACCGGTTACGCCAGCAGCACTTTCTCCGAAGAGTGCACCGGAGAAATTTATCCCGAAGAGCACAAAACTTGTACCATCATCAACGACGACGTTCCGGCTTTGTTGCAAGTAGTTAAAAATGTCGTTAACAACGAAATCGGCACCAAAACTGCCAGTGACTTTAACCTGCGCGTGAGCGGTACCAACACTTCCACCACCACTTTCCCCGGCTCGGGCCAAGGCACCATTGTCACCCTCGACGCTGGCGAGTATAGCGTTACCGAAGATGCTGACGGTGATTACACCACCACCTATTCCGAAAGCTGCAGCGGAACGATCGAAAACGGGGCCGTGGCGTATTGTACAGTCACCAATACCGCCATTCCCGCTCCGGATATTACTAATGTCCAAATTATCAACATCACTGATTCCAGCTTTACCGTTACCTGGGAAACCGATCACGCGGCTACCAGCCGGGTAGTGTATGATACCGTGGCGCGTGAGCACGGTTTAGCACCGCCGAATTACGGCTATGAATTTTCTACTGTCGAAGATGCCACTACCACAACCGCGCACAGCGTTACCGTTACTGGTTTGAATCCGAGCACTACCTATTATTTACGCGCTATTTCTCATGGCTCGCCCGAAAATATTACCGAAGCCGAATTTACCGCTACCACCCTTTCACCGACTGTGGTAAGTGCGCCCACTCCATCTGGCGGCGGCGTTAATTTTCAGGCTGGCCCCGGAACCGGCGGCGGTAGCCCTTCCGCGCCACCCCCTCCGGCTGCGGCTCCCGCGACCGCTCCCCAGGCGGTGCTTGGTGAAAAAATAATTGCCCAAGTTGACCCCACGCCGCCAGCCGTTCTCGGATTTGAAGCGTTACCGGCCACCGGCGGCGCCGATTTCTCGCTCCCTTTGTTTATGCAAGGGGTGGGCCTGTTGTTTGCCGGGTCGCTCGCCTTTGCCCGAGTGCATAAAAAATAGTAGCTAGTTCAGCCGTTTTATGAAACGCCACCTCAAAAAATATTTTATCCCTCACGCGGGGAATAACTATCACCCGCATATTCTGCACCCCAAGCGGGCGCTATTGTATTCCGGCGTTTTGTTTGCCAGCAAAGTAATTCTGGTGGCCACTATTATTGCCTTGCCACTCCCCGTGTTCGTGATGCCAGACGTCTTGGCAATCCAACAGGAACGCCTGGTGGAATTAGTTAATAATATGCGTCGGCAAGAAGGCCGTTCACCGCTCACGGCCGCCGCCAAACTCAACTATTCATCTGGCTTGCGCGCTACCGACATGGCCGATCATAGCTACTTTAGCCACACCAGCCCAAACGGCCAGGTGTTGGCTAATTTTTTGGGCCAGGCAGGGTATGCCTATCAAACCGCCGGTGAAAATTTGGCTATGGGTTTTGGTGACGCGGAAACGTTGTTTAACGCCTGGGTTAAAAGTCCTTCCCATTACGCCAACCTTATCGATAACGACTATGCCGATACTGGCGTTGGCTTGGCGAGCGGAATGTATAATGGCGCGCCCACCGTGTACGTGGCCGAACATTTTGGTACGGCCAAATTAGTTGCCGCTGCTCTGCAGAAATCAACCCCGGTTAAAAAAAATCTGGCCATTGCCCCACTGCCCGAATCAAAACCAATTACGCCGCCCCAAACACAGCAAGCGCCTTGGCCAGAAGCGGTCGCGCCAATCACTTCAACCACCCCGCCAATCTCGCTCACGCTCGGCCAGGCTTTGGCACCGCCCGATGTGCTCGGCGAAACAATCGTCAGCGAACCGTTAACTATCGACCCAACCGATTCCAACGTAACCTGGCAACAAGCCGATGGGGGAGCCGTGGTTACCGCGCAAGCCTATCTCAAAGGCGCGGTGCAAACTGCCACCGTCGAAGTGCAGGAATATTCCTTCCAGCTTGAGCCAGGCGCCACGCGCGCCGACGGGTACACGCGGTACGCCGGAACATATCTGCTGCCGCTCACGCCCCGCGAACTATTCCGGGTGGTAATTCAACCCAGCCTGGTGGTGGATCCGCCCGCCGGCGAAACACTGCAATCGTCGCTCCCGTGGATTGCCCCGCTCATAGTCACCCCCACCCCGATTGAAAAATATCTGCTCGCCCGCAAAACACTGCCATTAATTTCTACCGCCGTGCAATTTGCGCAGGGTGTTTATTGGTTCTTCCTGGGATTTTTCTTTGTTGCCTTAATTCTTTCGATCGTCATCGAATTTAAAAAACAACATCCCCACGTGATTTTGCAAACTTTGGCCTTAATTGGGCTGATCAGCACACTGTTAATTTCCTAGTTCCTGAAAAACAACACAAGTGAGAAAGATACTCTGAATTCAGGGTATTTTTCTTTTTACAAGGAAGTAAGATGGTAAAAGAAGTGGTAAAATCGTGATATATTAGCCAAAATATGCCAAAAAAGCCTTGACAAAAGAACGTTTTTGTGCTATACTGGCTAGTTGCGTATCTAAAGCTAGAAAAGCCTTAACTACATGGGGAGTGTCGTTCCGCGCGAGGCGAAAAATCTTTTCGTTCTGCGCGGAATGATGCTGCAACCATTTCCACCGGAGGTCCTTCCGATG
>JAHFHZ010000041.1 GCA_023246715.1 Candidatus Magasanikiibacteriota bacterium
TTGCGAGACCATGCGATCTACCAGACTAAGCAGCTGGATTTTTGAAAAACTGCTGTCTTTAGCGCCTTGCCACGAGCGAGTTTCGTTTTGACCGGTGCTGTTATCGACCAACTCGATCCCGCTGGCAGTGACCCGAATACCCGAACTGTTTGGTCCGGCCGAAAGCCAGTTGTTGGGGGTGGTACTGGAAATGGTATCAACCACCAAGGTGAAATTTGCGCCATCGAAGCTTTTTTCGGCACGATAGGGTTGGGGCAAACCAGTAACGGATAATTTGCCTCCCTGCAAGGCCGCGGTAAAATCTGGCAGGTTATTGCGCAGCGCGGCCGGGCCTTGGCGAGCAAACGCCGCGGCCATGATGACAAAAGGTATGGCCAGAATAATCGTGAATAAAGCAATCAGTAACAAAAAATAGCGCCGCGCCGCGGAGCCCGAATTTTTGTGCTGCTTCAGCCATTCTGGATTCCAGAGGCTGTTATAAAAGGCGACAAGCCACTTTCGCATAGCACTCGGGGGAAATCCCGTTAAACGATTTATTTCGTTTCTTTGTGATCAAGGTGTTTTTTGTCGGTCTTGCAGAATTTTTTCATCAAGAGCCGATTTTTGAGTGTCTTTTTGTTCTTGCGAGTGAAATAATTCACGCGGTGGCAAACAGAACACTCCATTTTCACCATATTGTCTTGCGACATAGTGACAGGTGTTAACCAGGAAATTAATTTCCTGAGCCGATGAGCGGATTTGAACCGCTGACCCCGTCCTTACCATGGACGTGCTCTACCAACTGAGCTACATCGGCACTATGTTGTATCAGCCGTGAGCCGCCTCAGGGATTCGGACCCTGGACCTACAGTTTACAAAACTGTTGCTCTACCAACTGAGCTAAGGCGGCAAATAAATGCTTCCCTGGTGGGCAGACTAGGATTCGAACCTAGGAAGGCGTAGCCAGCTGATTTACAGTCAGCCCCGTTTGACCGCTTCGGTATCTGCCCTTAGCAACTTTTTAAGCGCCTCGCCTCCACGAAATCTTTTTAACTGGTACTCCCGTGATTGCGCTTGACTCTTTGTCTCAAACTCTTCGGTGTGAATAACTTTCCAAGGACGACCCGATCGGGTTGATTTGGATTTGACCGCTTCGGTATCTGCCCATTGTACGCGCGTTATAAATCAGCAATCCGTGCCTTAAGTGAGTCTAACTTCTGATTCTGAGGGTTCACCAGGCGCAGGTCACCCCAGGCCTGCGTGGCCAGCTCTTTATCGCGACATTGTATAGCAACTTCGGTAAGCAAGTCAAGGTACTTTGGATTTTTTGGTTCTAATTCCACCGCCGGGACAATGGCTTCGCGCGCAATTAACGGCTGGCGCACCTGTAAAAGTAGCTCGGCCAGGCGGAAAAAATAAGGGGAAAACGCGTCATTTATGCTTACTGCCTGTTGATACCAACCAATTGCCTGCTCTACCCTGCATTGCTCAACTTCGATTTCGGCAAGTTTAGCCATTATCGCGTCGTCTTTGGGGGTGAGGCGCAACACGAAATGATAGGTTTCAACCGCTTCCTGCCAGGCGCCCTTGGCGCCATAGGTGCCGGCCAAACCGCGGTAAGCGGCGACGGAGCGTTGATCCAGGCTAATAGCCTGAATGAATAGTTGTTCCGCAGGTTCATATTCGCCAGCTAACAATTTTTCATCGCCTTGTTTTAACAAGACTCCCAACCGATCGGCCAGTTCCTGAGGCGGCAGTTCGGACTGGGCAAGTTTTTTCTTTTGCATTTGCTCGTGATGCCACAAGCGTTCCATTTTACCCACGTAGATACGGAATTTAAGCTGTACTTTGCCCCAACCTTTAAGCAGCGGCCGCAAGCGCAGCGCCCATGATTTTTGCATACGTCGGGCGCGTTCTTCCATTCGACGGGTCAACAGCTCGCGTTTCTTGCGCGCTTCCCGTTCGGCGGGCAAATGATGCACCTCTAAATTAGCGAGTTGAGGAAACTTGCGCCCAATAATGACCGATATAACGGCCAGGCTGGAAACAATGATAGCAAAAGCAATGATATTCAACATACTGTACATATGCCACTAGACGGCTTGCGCGGCATTGGCGCAGAGCGCTGCCCATGATTCGGGCTTTACCGAAGCGCCGCCGACCAACACACCGGAGATATGGGGCTGGCGCACAAACGCCGCAATATTATCTTCGCGCACGCTGCCGCCATAGAGTAACACTTTCGGCGCTCCGGGTACCAGAGCCGCCACAAACGTATCAACCTGGGCCAAAATTTCCTCGGCTTGTTCAGGCTGGCAGGGCAATCCAGTGCCCACCGCCCACACTGGTTCATAGGCCACAATTACCGGCCATTCTTTTGGCCAAGCCAACGCAGTAAAGGCCGCGCGTAATTGAGTTTCAATGACCGCCGCTGTCTGTTCATCATCGCGCTCAGACTGTGTTTCGCCGACGCACAACACCGGGATCACCCCGGCGGCAATCAACGCTTCCATCTTCTGATGGGTATGATGATTGGTTTCCCCGTAGAGCTGGCGGCGTTCGGAATGTCCCACCAACGCGTAGGCAGCTCCGGCGCGGGCATACATTTCGGCGGAAACTTCACCGGTATATCCACCCCGATCCACCCAGTGTACGTTCTGCGCCCCGACCCCAATATTGGTACCGGCTAGGGATTCGACAGCGTTTGTCCAACCAAGCGCGCTCGGAAACACGACTTGTAAAATTTCAGCCGGCAGAGTTGGCGCCGCAGCAGCCAACGTCACAGCCAGAGCGCGACTTTCGGCGGCGTCCAAGTACATTTTCCAATTGGCAAACAAGTACAATTTTTTTGAAGGCATACCCAGGCAGTTAGAAACAAGCTACAAGAAAAGCCGCAGGATTTTTTCTTTATTCAAGGGGCCAATCGCGGCCGCGCGCAATTGCTTGAAATCAATCAGTTCGGCAGCAATATTTTTTACTTCGGCAGCAGTTACCCGGTTGAGCTTGGCCAATGATTCTTCGGGGGTTTCGAGCCCGGGGAAAAATAAATCTTTACTGGCATACCACATGGCCTGCGCGTAACTGTCTTCCAGTTGCAGGGCCATATTGCCGGCCACGTGATTTTTAGCGTTCGCCAATTCTTTAGGTGTAATACCACCTTTGACCACTCTACGAAATTCGCTTTTAATTACCTTGACCGCCTGCTCCACACGCGACGGATCAATTCCCGCCTGGACGTAAAGCACTCCTGAGTCACGAAAGCTGCCTGTTTCACAGCGAATCATATATACCAAGCCCCGGCGTTCGCGTACTTCGGTAAATAGGCGCGAACTCATTCCCCCGCCAAGCACGACCGTGAGGATATCAAGCGCGTAGCGATTGGCAGCGGTATGGTTAAGGCCGGGGAAACCCATCATTAATTGAACCTGATCTAATTTTTTTTCTTTCACCCGGACGCGTTCACTCAAGGATAGTTTTTTGTTGAGCGAATGGACGGGAGTAAAGTCGGACCGATAAAACGAGAGTTCGGGCGCCTGAGGCGGAGCGGGTTGCTTTTCAAAGTAACGGACTAACTTTTTAAGTTTGGGCATTTGAACATCACCGGACACTACTAGCGTCATGGAACGCGCCGAATAGTGCGTTTGGTAATGATCCCAGAGTTCCTGGCGGCTAACGCCACGGACGGTTTTTTCGGTACCGCCAATATCGCGGCCTAGCGCGTGGGGAGCAAATAAAGCTTCTTCAAACAATTGATCAATCGTCATGAGCGGATTATCTTGATACATTCGCAGCTCTTCAACGATCGCGCCTTTTTCTTTTTCCACTTCGGCTTCGTTGAATTTTGAGTTGCTTAAAATATCCGACAAGATATCAAAGGCAAGCTCCTGTTTGTGCCCGGCGATTTTAATATAATAGCCGGTATATTCTTTACTGGTAAAGGCGTTGTAGTGCGCGCCAACGGCATCCAATTCGCGTGAAATTTCAAGCGTGGTCGGGCGCTTTTTGGTTCCTTTAAACATGAGGTGCTCCACAAAATGTGAAATACCCGCCAGTCGATCGGTTTCGTAGCGTGAGCCAATCGGGAACATCGCCAATACGGTGGTGGCCCGGGTACCGGCTACGGGTACAGCAATTACTTTGGCGCCGTTTTTTAATACAAAAGTCTTGGGCATATTAATATTATTGAGCTTATCACTCTTCAAGCTTGCAGAAATCCTAATAATAGCTTTATCGGCATCCCGAACCGTTTTATCATTTACAATTTTCCTTGCAGGTAAGCCGCCAGTTCGGCGATTGCGACTCGCTCCTGCACCATGGTGTCGCGATCACGCACGGTAACCTTTTGATCGTTCAGCGTGTCGAAATCAACGGTGATGCAGTACGGCGTGCCAATTTCGTCTTGGCGGCGGTAGCGTTTGCCGATGCTTTGCGTTTCGTCGTAATCTATCATCCAGTGTTTGCGCAGTTCTGCGGCCAGCGCGCGGGCGGGCACGGAGAGTTCTTCTTTTTTAGAGAGCGGGAGCACCGCTACTTTATACGGCGCTAGAGCTTTAGGAAGCTTCAATACAATACGAGCTTCACTTTCACCCTCTACCGCCGTGGGGGCGGTCTCTTCGTGGTACGCTTCCAGAAGCGCAACCAAGAACATGCGTTCGATACCAAATGTCGGCTCAATGACGTGCGGCAAAAACTTTTCGTTGGTGTCGGGATCGGTATAGGTAAGATCAGCGCCACTCACCGCCTGATGGCGAGACAAATCAAAATCGGTTCGATACGCGATACCGTGCAATTCTTTCACGCCAAACGGGAATTTGTATTCAATATCCACCGTGCGCTTGCTGTAATGTGCACGTTCGCCAGCGGGGATTTCGTGCCAGACCAAGTTATCCATATTAATCTGCATCACATCGTGCCACCAGCGCTTGATTTCGGACAGCCACATTTCAAAAACCGCTTCCCAGTCACCCGGCTTAATGAAATATTCAAACTCCCCGATTTCGAACTCACGAGTGCGGAAAATAAAATTGCCCGGCGTGATTTCGTTCCGGAAATTTTTGCCGATTTGAGCAATGCCAAATGGCAGGCGGCGGCGGGTGGCGGCCTGGATATTTTTAAAATTCACAAACATGCCACCGGCGGTTTCGGGCCGCAGATAGGCGGTGGCAGCCGTGTCTTCGGTAACACCCAAAAAGGTTTTGAACATTAAATTGAACTGTTTTGGTTCGGTGAGCGTACCGCCACAATCTGGGCAAACAACTTCGGATAGCATTGAGATAGTTTCTTTGTTATAGCCGGGCTCGAGGCGTTTAGCTTCGAGCAAATGATCGGCGCGGAACCGATGGTGGCACTTGCGGCATTCCACCAACTCGTCGCTAAAATTCTGCAAATGGCCAGACGCTTCCCATACACGCGGGTTCATGATGATCGCGGTGTCGAGCGGCACCATATCGGCGCGCTCCTGGACAAAAAATTTCCACCAGGCGGCTTTAATGTTTTGTTTGAGCAGTTGGCCAAGCGGGCCGTAATCCCAACTGTTGGCCAGACCGCCGTAAATCTCGGAGCCGGGAAATACAAAACCGCGGCGCTTGCAGAGGGAAATTATTTTGTCCATGAGGTCGGTGATCATACGCGGTCGGGATTGTGCCAAAGGTACTTAAATCGTGTTAATTTCTTTCTCTTTGTTTTCGCCAACGGTCTTGATTT
>JAHFHZ010000018.1 GCA_023246715.1 Candidatus Magasanikiibacteriota bacterium
GTGAATGGGTATCCATGCGACACAGCAGTTAACTAAAAGACACTCCCTTTGGGAGTGTCTTTTAGTATACCAAATGTGGCTTAGATTTGCTTTAAAAGGGAGTTTCGTAATTCAGAGCTTTGTAGATGTTGTTTTTGGTGGTCATATTCATATGATCACCATGGTAACCGAATTAATATCTACCCGACAGATTTCGGTAACCGTTATTTGTATCTACAACGCGGCGTTGTGGTTTACCGCCGCCTTTGTTAGAATCAGTGCATATATTAGAAGTATTAAATTTTGAGCTTGCGAGCCAGAGCGAGTGACTTTTCCCAACCCACCATGATCATCTATCTCTACGGGCCGGACACGTTTCGCAGTCGGCGCTATCTGCATGAACAGGTAGCTAAATTCAAAAAAGCGCGCGATCCAGGTGGCTATAATGTGGATGTTTTGGATGCCAAAAAAGAATCACCCGAAAAAATAATGGGGGCGATTTTGGCCATGCCTTTTTTGGCCGAACGTCGGTTGGTGGTACTGGAAAATTTATTAGCTTCAAATAAAAAAGAATTTTTGGCTGACTTTGCTGGTAGGCTCAAGGCTGGCCGCCTACCAGATAATACAGTGATTATCGTTTGGCAAACCGAAGCGATTGCTAAAATTAAAGAGGCCGGCGAACTCGACAAGCTGCTTAAAAAGGAACAATACGCCCAGGAGTTTGAGCAGCTTGCCGGTAGCCAACTGCTCACCTGGATCAAACAAGAGCTTGCTCGGCTAGGCACCTCGGCCGAGCCCGCCGCGCTTGATTTGTTAGTAAAGGAATTATTTGGGGATGTCTGGGCGCTGCAAGGCGTGCTTGAGCAGCTCGCGAGCTATGCCGGGCAACGCGCCATTACTACGGCCGATGTTTCGCTATTTATTGAAAAAAAATTTGCCGACGCTATTTTTTCGCTGATTGACGAGTTAGTTGCCGGTCGCCCCAAAGAAGCGCTGCGCCGCCTGCTTGAACAACGCCGCTTTGGTTCAGAAGACGGATATATTTTTTTAATGGCTCTGCGCCAATTTCGCGTTATTCTGGCCATGCGCGACGCGCTTGATCGCGATCAGCGTATCACGAGCGACGAGCTGGCCAAACAGCTCAAAATCCATCCCTTTGTAGCTAAAAAAAGCTTGCCTATCGCTCGTAAGTTTCCTCTGCCCACGCTCAGCGCGCGCTATCGCGAACTGCTTGAGATCGACCGTCAAACAAAAACCGGCCAGGGGGAATTGCCGGTCTTGTTGGAGCGTTTTATCGTGCGCCCATAAAATCAACGCACGAATTTTTACTCCCGCGTTCGAGCATTATAGGGAACTTCGATAAAAAAACTCCCGAATAGTATGTATTCAGGAGTTTTTAAAATATGTATTATTTCGCCATCGCGTTTACTTTTTTCATCAGGCGCGAGAGCTTACGGGCTGCCGTATTTTTTTTGATCACCCCTCGTTTGGCCGCTTTGCCGAGCGCTTTTTGCGCGTCGTGTACCAACTTTTGAGCTTCTTCTTTAGAAACAGCCTTTAACGCTTTTTTGATTGCTCCGCGAAACGCTTCGCGGCGGGTGCGATTCCATCCCGCGTGTTTGATGCTCTGGCGCAGGGCCTTTTTAGCATTTTGCTTATTAGGCATAGATATTCAAGATTAATTAAAGAGGCCCGTAGTATGGGCAAAAAGCAGCAGTAAGTAACCGTCAGTATAGATAAAATGCCGGGGTTAGTCAAGAACCATTGACAAAATGGCCAAAATGTGCTAGCCTGAGGTGTTGCTGGTTTTTAAAAAACCAGTCATTTCAAGGCTCAAAATACGACTTTCGTTGGTTTCTAGACAAATTAGCTGCCAGCGAAAGCCGCGTCTTGCGGCGAACAGTCACCCCCAGGAGGTCCAGAATGTTCACCCAGCCACCTCGTTTTGGCCTGTGTCTTCGCCTTGGCCTGTTTCTAGGAGCTCTCTTCGTGCTTTCCATTGTGTTGAGCACCGGCTGCGCCTCGGTCAAGACGGGATACGACGAGGACAGCGATCCCGTCCTTCCCGCCACGGCCATCAACCTGCCGACGCTCGCCCCCAAGTTCCCGACCGTGACCATCACTCTCACCGCCGAGGGCGTCGACGCCACCGAGGAGCCGGTGACCGTGGCCGACTACAAGACCACGATCCCGTGGCTCCTGCTCGGTACCACCTGCTGGGTTCATGGTGCGCCGCACGTCGACAGCGAGGAGGTCCTGCTCAAGGGCGTGTGGGTCCACAAGCCGACCGGCGGCAACAACTTTGACCACATCCAGGTGACCTCCGAGGTCATTAAAGGCGCGGCCCTGCAGGTCGACACGGCCTACAACTGCGAGACCCGCATGGTATTCCAGGGGCTCAAGCTGCCACAGCGCCCCCGCACCTTCACGCTCATCACGGCCCCCTAGCGGCCTCACACCTTCCCCCTCCCGCCGCCGCGCCTGTTACCAAACAGCGCGCCGCGGCTCCTCCAGCTAAAAAGAGTTTCTTCGTAAAAATCTTTTTCCTGGGTCCCTCCGCTTTGCGCGGGGGGATTTTTTATTCCCGGGGGCTTGTGAGAGTAATCAAAGTGCGATAAAAATCGTCGTCTCCCACCCTTCTTTTGTCATCAAATCAAAGCCGCCTTTTTTGGGCGGCTTCAATAATTTTATTTTAACTTTCCGCTTTCATTCCCGCGCCAGCGGGAATTGAAAGTTCAAAATTACAAATCCAGATTACAAATCCAGCTGTGGCTTCTCAATTTGTAATACTTCCAATTTTTTTTCACTGCCGGTAATGCGTACCACGTCTTTATCAATCTTATTTAATTCCTTGTACGCCGCGTTATACGAATTCACGGTCGTTGATAAATTATTCCCCAACTTTTTAAAATAATCATCATAGGCCAAAATATGTTTCCCCAATTCTTCTACCCTCCCCCGGATTTCCTTGGCCGATTCTTCAATCGACAACGCGCGTAAGCCCTGTAACACCGTTTGCAAGTAGGCCAAAAAGCTTGTCGGCGAAACAATAATTACATGGCGCTCCCGGAAGGCGTACTCAATCAGCGCCTGTGTGTTCACTTTAAGCGCGCCCACTTTATTTATGAGCAAATCATAATAAATCCCCTCGGCCGGAATAAACATAAAGGCGAATTCCAGCGTCCCCTCGCCCGGCTTGATATATTTGCTCGTCTCGTCGATGCGTTTTTTTAAATCGCTTTTAAATAAAGCTTCCAGCTCCGCCTTGCGCGTTGGGTCGGTTTCTTCGATCGCGCGGTTATAATTTTCCAAACTAAATTTTGAATCAATCGGAATAATTTTATCTTTCACGAACACCACGGCGTCAACAATATCGCCATTGGCAAATTTATATTGCATCTGGTAGCCGCCCGGTGGTAAAACGTTTTTTAAAACATTTTCTAAATAATATTCTCCCAAAATGCCGCGCTGCTTGGGATTCTGCAAAATCTGTTCTAAGTTTTGTAACTGATCCGCAAAGCCCATCACCTGCTTGTTGGTTTCGTCCAGCTTGGTAAGACGCTCTGTTACTTCGGTAATAATTTTTACGCTTTGCCCAAACTGCGTTTGAATGGTCTGGTGTAAATTTGTTTGCGTATCGTGCATGGCTTTATGCGTATCGTTCATGCGCTGGTCAAATTGCCGGCTCAAATCCTGGATCTGGCCTTGCAACAGGACGAACAAATTTTGTTCGCCTTCTTTAGGAGCGCCTACGCCCTGTATTTTTTGATACAGCAAATATACCAGTGCCAGCAAAATTACCACCAGCGCAATCAATCCAAGGAGTAAAAAGGTTTGCATAGAGATTTTTAGGTTTCGATGAACACATTGTAGCCCGGAGAGGGTCTTAAAACAAGCAAAAGCGAAAAAAATACTGCAGTTAGCCAAATATGAGCATTATACCCTTGACAAAACCGGCAAAATGTGCTACCGTTGGTAGGTTTGTTGCAAGCACCGTAAACAAGCCCTTTTTACTGATACCAAAGCTAAACGAGGCCTGTTGGCCGGGTAAGTATCCTTTATTATCCGCCCCGCAGCTCTTCGTTTTAGGAGGTACCCCATGTTCCCGCCCACGCGTCTGATTGCCCTGAGTGTGCCCGGCGATAGCCCTGCTGGCCTCTCTGCCAAGCATGAGCCACCCGCAGAGCCGATCGCGCTCGCGCTCACCGACCTCGAGTATGTCGGCGAGCTCTCTGACCTGGCTCGACTGGATCTGGCCACTGGCTGCCCGTGTGATTGGTGCCTGGGCCGCTCCGCGCCGCAGAGCCCACTCGGCCTGCTCGACCCCGATGGCTGGGGCGTTCCCGTGCCCCGCCCGGCACCGGCTGCCCCCCTGCGAATCATCCGGATCCAGCCCGACGACTGGGCCGGTCGCCAGCGCACCGCGGTCGATCCGCCGCAGTCTGTCCGCAGTCTGTCCGCGGAGCCGGAGGCTATCATCGAGGAGAGCCTCCCGGATCTCCTCGCCGCGCCGCTGCCTGATGGCGCGGTGATTGAGATGATGCCCGAGGGCCTGGCCACCCGCCAGGAACGCCCCTGGTTCCTGGCGCAGCCGGCCATGGTCACCGCCCCCATCGCGATCCAGCATCCGGGCAGCGACATCGCGCCGCTCCCGCCTCCGCCTGAGCCCGCCCCCGCGACGTTTGCGGAGGAGGAAGCGATCCATCGTTTCCTCCGGCCCGGTGCCGCTCTGCGGCGCGTGGGCGACCACTGGGTCGTGATCAAGCCCTAACCCCTCGCGCCGGATCCCTCCGGCGCCCCCTCCTCGGTGCCAGCTACCATTTGGTAATCGGCAGCGAGGAGCGGATATCGCGCGTTTCAGTACGCGCTGTCCCTTATAGCTTTGAATTACGAAACTCGCTTTACTGTCATTCCGAGCGAGGCCTTAGCCGAGTCGAGGAATCCCTTGACCAACTAAGTCAAGCGATTTCTCCACTACACTCCTGAGCCTGCCCTGAGCCAAGTCGAATGGGTCGCTCCGGTCGAAATGACAATTGTGGAAGTTTCGTAATTCAGAGCTTATAGTTGTCTTGAATCTCAAGGCAGCCAAAAGAGACTAAAAAACCATTCCTATTCGGAATGGTTTTTTAATGCTAAAAATGTAGCCAAACACGAATTATCGTGCAGAGGGTAATCTTGCCTTATTTTTTTGCTTCGGCTAGAATGAGGGTGCTCAAAGTGATCAGGGCTTACGGCGCGGACAAGCCCCCGTAGTTCAATGGATAGAACATTCCCGTCCTAAGGGAGAGATGTGCGTTCGATTCGTGCTGGGGGCACACAATTGAAAATGACCAAATCCGAATGACGAATTTCAAATCTAAAAAGTCGCGTAGCGACTCCGTAATTAGTCATTAGTAATTCGGACTTGGATATTTTCAAATGGGCCTATGGTCTAGTGGTATGACGCGGCATTCGCATTGCTGAAGCGGCAGTTCGATTCTGCCTAGGTCCACAATAAAAGCAGCCTAGATTTTTATCAGGCTGCTTTTATTGTACGCGGAAGAATCGAACGCAAAGATGGTAAGAAAAGTATTTTCTTACTTGTTGAGGAAGAGTGTTGAGAAACCCGAAGGTTTCCCAAAGAGGCCGAAGGCCGAGTGAGATTTTTGCCTAGGTCAACATCGTAAATTTGTAGGCACGTAATTATCGCGCTTGTTTTTTTGTTTTTAAAAAAAGTTGACTCCGGGAGTAAAAAAGTATAAAGATATGACCAAGTAGGTTAGAAATGGTTCTGTGTTGGGAGGGAAAAATGCCAAATCTCCCCAGTCCAACACAGAACCAACAACGCAACGAACAGAAAGAAGGCTCACAATGGATCAAGAGTCTCCCCATCCTCTGATCCTGGCTTTTCCGGACACACGTCCGCTCGTCGACCAGATCATGGTTGAGCTCGCCAGCCTCGGTGATAATCGTTTTTCCGCCGGTGATTCGGGGAGTTCAAGCTTCGCCGACAAGATGCCGACGAGCGACCTGCCGAATGTTCGTGATCGGAAAGTTTACCTGGTCGCCGGCATGCAACACCCACACCCCATGATCTGCTTCGGCCAGATTCTGGAAGTGCTCGACGCTCTCGAAGGGGCTGACGTTGGCAACGTCACGCTGGTTGTTCCTTATCTCACGGGTTCCCGGTCAGACCGCAAGGCCAAAGGCCGTGAATCGATCTTGGCCAAGCGTATAGCCATCATTTTTGAGACATATAGTCGCCTGCGGCGCATGGTCACTTTCGATCTGCACTCCCCCCAGATACAGGGTTTTTACCAGCGGATCTGTGTGACGCACCTGACTGGTTCGCTTATCTTCGCCGAACACGCTAGGCCTTGGACGCACGACCCGAATGACCCATTGATAATCGTCAGCCCAGACACCGGGGCGCTCAAGCGCACCGAAGAACTGAAGAACTTCGTCGGTGGCCATGCCATGCTCGGCACTCTCCACAAGACTCGCCCCAATAACAACGAGTCGCAGGTGTCGCCGCTTGGTTACATGGGCGAACCAGTGGAAGGGCGCCGCGTCGTCATTCCCGACGACATAATCGACACTGGCGGGACCATTTCACACGCCGCGACTTTCGTCAGGTCGCTCGGCGCTCGTGAGGTAATCATCATGGCGACCCACGGTATTCTTTCTACCCACAAGGGAAAGTCTGCCGAAGAACAACTCCGGGCGAGTGGAGCCCGCGTTATCATTAGTGACTCCATTCCGCGCTCACCCAGTTATCTCGCGGAGCGCGAGGACTTCCTGCGCGTCGTGAGTAATGCTCGGTTACTCGCTCGCGCTATCCATGAGACTTCGAATCCTGATGGTAGCGTGAGTCGCATCTACGAAGAAGCACGCGCGGCTGCTAAGCACCACTAGATCTGATTCTTCACTTCCATCGGCCGAGTCTTCCTCTAGGGAGATTCGGCTACATCAAAAACATCCCGACGCCTGGTCGGGATTTTTTTGATGATTTTTTGGCCTTTATTGACATTGTAATACGACTGTAATACTATAGGGTAAAGAATTCATTTTTAATTTTTTTCTATGAGACAAGTCGTCAGCCTGTCTTTGCCAGCTGCCGAAGTGAAGCAAGTTAAAGACTTGGCAAAACAGCGAGGTTTTCCTTCGGTTAGTTCCTACATTCAGTATCTTTTTCGGGCCGATAAAGACACCATGTCCGAAGCTGAATTACTCAAGACGGTAGCCACTGCTCGTCGCGAGTATCATCGTGGTGGGTCGATCAAGGCCCGCTCCATCGTTGATTTACTATGAAAGCAGGGGCCATTGTTTATTCTTCAAAATTTGTTAAGCAAGTGCGAGCTTTACCCCCAGAAATATTAACCCTAACCATCAAAAAAGAAAAAATTTTTAAAGACAACCCTTTACATCCGTCACTCCGCTTGCACGCGCTCCACGGTCGGCTGGCTGGTCTGTGGTCAATTTCTATCGCTGGCAACTATCGTATCATCTTCGAACGTCAAGCGAGTGGCGATATTTTATTTATCTTCATTGGAAAGCACGATATTTATCGGAGTCTATAAATTTAATTCTTTTCTACACGCGAATAATTCACGAGCATAAGAGAAGTGCCCACCGTGCTCCATAAGTGGCGGTGGAGGGCGGGCAGGAGACGTTATGTTCAGATGCGAGGCCAGTTGGTTTCACCAAGGCAAAGCCATTCGGCTATCGATACTTCGCCAGCTCATCCAACCAGATGTTGTGTACGTTCTGTCTGCCTTCGTAGATCTCGGTGGCCAGTGCCACAGTGGGGAACAATCTGATTGTAATCCCCCGCAAGAGGCGGTCGTTCTTGGACACAATCAGCTTGTTATCAACGAATCCCTCGGGAAGCGTGAGATCTGGGTCGGTTATCACTGTTTCTTCCCAGCAGGTCTTTACACCGACTTCTTCGTGAAGATTTAAGCTTCCAAAACCCAACTTTCGGCGGCCAGAGTAGGCCTCAGAGAACGGTTCGATATCCATCGGGCGAATACCCAGCTCGGACGGGCAGAGGCTAAGCATAAAGGGTTGAAGCTCGTCTGCCCGGAAGAGATGCTCCCGGGGGGCCGTATAGTAAGTTAACTTGTGGACCCAGTATTCATGCTCCTTAAGTAAGTTGTTGACTTCCTTTACTCCCACTACAACGACGTTCCGGTTGTCACGCAAAGCCCGCCGGATTTCAGTCAGTTTGCTCATCATGCCTCCTCTTTTGTTAAAGAGCCGTTTGCCGGCGCGCGTCATCATTGATCGCGCTTTGACAAACAAATAAATGTATCATAGAATACAAAAACCAAATAATGATGTTATTTATAACGTCAAATTATGCAAACAGCCCTAATTAAAAGGCTAGAGAGTCTTGGATTAAATCAAAAAGAAGCCGCCGTGTACGTGGCGCTCCTAACGATGAAAAAAGGCACGGCTCTCACTATTGCCGAGCGCGCTGGCATCAAACGCCCCACCGCCTATTTGGTTTTGGAATCGTTAGTGCAAAAAAAATTAATTACTGTCACCACCTTCCGCGAAGTAAAAGATTATCGCGCGCTCCCGCTGGGGCATCTCGCCAAATATATTCGCCGGCAAAAACAATGTGCCGAGCGGGTTCTCCCCGCAATGACCAAGCTCTACAACACCCGGGCCGTTAAATTACGTTTGCGGGTGTATCAGGGCGCGGGAGCAGTCAAATTATTATTTGAAAAATCATTGCGCGAGAAAGCAGCTTTAAAAATTATCGGGTCGCCAGAATTTTTTGCGGAGTTGCTTGGCGATTTTTGGCCGTTTTATCTTAAACGCGCGGAGCAGCATGCTCTGCGCCCCCACTTTAAGCCCACTCCGGGGCCCATCAGCGTATTGCTGTGGAGCGATAAAGTCGCTTTTATTGCGCACGATGAAAGCGCTCAATCATTTGGGTTCAAAAATAAACCGCTCCATGAAGTATATCTGAATCTTTATAAATCACTGTAAGGTATGCAAGAATTACTTTTACAAATGGGGTTAAGCCCCGAAGAGGCCGCGGTGTACCAGGTCTTGCTCAATTCCGGCGGCGCTAAGGCCACGGCCATTGCTCGCTTAATGGGGATTAGACGCACTTCGTGCCGTGAGTATTTAAGCGCGCTCGAAGCCAAAGGATTCATTAATTCCGCTAAAATTGGCAATAAGTACTACTATCAGGCCGAAGACCCGGATCGTTTTCGCCAAATTGCGGAGGAACGGAATTTTTTACTAGATCGTTTGTTGCCGGAATTACGCCAGTTATCGGTTGTTGAGGCGTGGCAGGTACAGTCGATTGACCAAGAAGACCTTGAATTGGAATTGCAGCGCGCCAAGCGCAAAAATCAATCTATTACTAACTTTGGTAATTCAAAAAACGGCGGGGCAATTGTAAATGGAAAAACCCTGTTATTGCATAGCACGGCGGTGGAAATGCCTGCGCTTAAAATAAATTCAACAACTTTCGCGCTGTTTCATCAAGCATTAGTGGGGGGAACACCTTGTTAAAGAGCCGTAGTCGCTCGAACGGCCGCTACCATCACCCCTCGAGCCATCAAAAAACACCCTGAAAATCAGAGTGTTTTTTGATTTTAAGCCAAGTTAACTGTTAATAACTGTGGATAACAATGTGGATAACTATCAAAAAAAGTGTGTTTGTATACATTATCGTATACAAAAATAAACAAAATTTTTGCTATATTTTGTCTAATAAAGCAGATGTTTAAAATGTTCCACGCGAAACATTTTAAACAGGCAATTCACTTTTAGAGTCTAAATTTTTCCAAACAAGGTTAAATATGAGTCCAAAAGTCTCTGCTAAGAGAGAATTAGTTAAAATAGTTCCAAAAATTGGTTCAACCAGGGTGAGTAAGGCAATGTTATTATCCCAAACCAAGATATCTGTTGGCGGGTCTTTATATTCTCTGGGAATTATCTTTGCTTCATATAATCCACGTAGCATTGTTTTGTTCTGTTCAGCCTGCGACCTGGAGTTGCTGGTAGTCAAATCGTAAAAAATGATGCCCCGTTCTTTTATTGTAGCGTAGTACTGATTTAGGAAGCCCGGCAGAAGCGCCTCAATGCGCTTATTTGAGCCGATCGCTAGAATTTTCTGAGCGGATAAGCTCTCGAGGTAAATTTCTTTGATTTGTTCGGTTCCATCGTAGAACCTGATTTTTGGCTTATTCTTTTGTGTGCTGTATAAGCCACGCAAGTCAGGCAAAATTTGCTGTATGGCTTCTTTTTTCTTTTCCAGGGAACGCACCAGCGCCTCTGGATCGCTTGCCAGGTAGACCTTGTGTTTTTTTTCCAAGTGCTCCTCAATTAATCCTTTTTCCCGGAGCGACTCCAACAGGTTATAGCAATTGGTACGGGCAATATTTGTTCCACGTGAAACATTTGGAGGAGAAGACAGTCCGTTCTCGAGCAAGTATAAATAGACCGCAATTTCAGAATGGTTCAAACCGAGCAGTCTTAATTGATCGTGAAGCGGTGTGTTCATGAGGCAATTTTAGCTGAAAGTAAATATCTTGTCAAAATTTTTTATATCATTATTTTAGCTAAAATATATACTTTATATAAAAAAGTATATAGAAAGACATAAAAATTATTGACAATTAAGCTGTTTTATTATATAATGAGCTGTTCAGAATCGAGTAGCGGATCACTTCCGATATTCTCGATAATGAACATCGCTCTTACCAAAACGCTACCAAGGGGCACACACCCCATGAGGATACCAATGAAGAAGTTGAGTCAGTTCCAGCGTCTGCATTCCGGCCTCGAAGCGAGCCTCGCGCATAATCACGCGTGCCTCACCGAGAATAATCCGGTGTTGATGGCCGGCCACGCCGGGCTTTTGTCCCGTGAACAGGCCGCCGCGGCGATCGGACAGTACTACTTCCTGGTCCTGGAGATCGTGGCGCTCTTGACCATCACCAAGGATCGTCTGGCCGACTGGCCCAAGGTTGGTGCCGAGCTCACGCGCAACATCGGCGAAGAGGAGGGGAGTCGTACCCAGGGTCTCGCGCATCGCGATATTCTGAAGCGCTGTTTGAAGCGTGAACTCGGCTTCACGGGGCTCGGACGCTACCGTTCGCCAGCCACGAGCACGTTCCTGAATTGTTTCAAGACGGCGCTTCTTGATCAGGAGCCGGCCTACGCGGCCGGAATGGTGTACGCGCTCGAAGCCGCCTCGGCCAACCCGGAGCTCGAGATCCTGGCTAAAATCCTGAATGCGTACGGGCAGCTCGCTGGCCTCGGCCACGTGGTCGACGAAGCAGCCTGGCAGACCAACCAGCTCGCTGCGATCCGCGCCAAGCACGCCCGCAGCTACACGCTCACCGAGTTCATCTACATCCACCTGGTGGACTTCGAAAAGGGCCATAAATCGGGCCTGTGGAAGGCGCTCAGCAGCCGCCCGTGGACCGAAGCGGAATGCGCCGAATTCGCGCGCGGGTTCGAGCAGTGTCTTAATCTTATGGACACGTGGTGGATGGGGCTCGCCCGCAACCACTAGCGGGCCCTTTGCCTAGCGTCACTTCACAACCGGCTGATCGTTTTCCCTGGCGCGATCAGTTCGCACACTCGCCGGGGCTCCAACTCTGGGCGGAAAAATTTCTGCCCCGTGAGGGGAAACAAGGCAAACGGGCATGAATAAAGGGCTTGTTGCTTTTGCTATCTTGACCGAACTCCATTTTTGAGTTACATAGAGTGTATCTATCTCGAGGAGCTCTACGCCATCGAGGAGTTGCCGAGTCTCTCTGCCCGGGCCACAATCCTCGAGTTATCTCTGCAGGAATTCCTGCCGCTGCGTGCCACGGTGGCCGCGGCTGTCATGGTGTTCCAGGCGCGCCTCGGCGACATGGCCGCCATGCCCCTCGTGGGCCGCTAATCCCGCGCTGATCCAACTCAGCGCAACTTCACCCCAAGTTTGCTTCTCTGCCCAAAGAAAAGTTGAGCTGAAGTTTTAGAGCAATACGCAACAAAAATCCTCCTGACTAGAGGGGTTTTTGTTTTGTCGCGAGCAGGGTCGCGCGGCCGGCGCTCTTGTTGCCAATCGCGTTTTAAATTACAATGGGGTGGTCTTAATCTTTTTGTATGCAGCAAGGAACAATTTTATTTTCTTTCGTCGCCGGTATTATTTCGTTTCTGGCCCCGTGCGTGTTGCCGCTCATTCCCGGCTACCTTTCTTATTTGGCAGGTACGTCACTCACCGCCAGCGGCAACAAGCGGCGGGATGTATTTATAAACAGTGTTTTTTTTGTCTTGGGATTTTCGGTGATCTTTGCGTTACTTGGCGTTCTCCTTAATACCGCGCTTTCGGCCGTGGCCACCAACTTGCAAATCTGGTTGTCACGCATCGGCGGGGTGGTGATTATTTTTTTCGGCCTCTACCTTACCGGTTTGATTAAAATTCAATGGTTGGCCGCCGACCACAAATTCACCGTTACTAAAAAATTTAATTCCCGTTACCTGACCTCGTTTGTGTTTGGCGCCGCCTTCGCCGCTGGCTGGACGCCGTGCGTGGGCGCGGTACTTGGTAGTATTCTGGCGCTCGCCGCCACGCAGCCCGGTTCGGCATTTTCGCTCTTATTGGCGTATGCCGCAGGCCTCGGCGTGCCCTTTTTAATCGTCGGTCTGTTCGCGGCGCAGGCTTCACATTTGATTACGCGTTATGCTCGGGCGCTGCGTTACGTGAATATTGTATTCGGCGTGTTGTTAATCGGCCTCGGTGTTCTGATTTTTACCCAGAACTTAAATATGGTCGCCAGCTTTGATTTTATTAATCGTTGCTTACTAACGCCATAGAACGTATGTCCCGTTATCTGATTTTATTTGTCACTTTGGTCGCCATCATTGGGGCGATAGTTTATTTTGAAAAACAAAAAGCGCGTCCTGGGTCGTTCGGTAACAACAACGCGGTCACGGTATTTCCAGCGGGTAAAGATTTGGGCCTGGCGGCGAGCCCCGAAACGCAAAAAGCCCGCCTGGCTAAAGCGGAAAAATATCCGCTCAGCCCCGAGCTTGTTGGTATCAGTGGATATCTCAACACCGCCCCGCTCAAACTCGCTGATTTGGTCGGCAAAAAAGTAATCCTGGTAGATTTTTGGACCTATAGTTGCATTAACTGTCAGCGCACCACACCATATCTAAACGCCTGGTATGAAAAATATCGCGAGGCTGGGTTAGAAATTGTGGGCATACATACGCCCGAATTTGAATTTGAGAAAAAAACCGAAAACGTGCAAAAAGCGATTACTGAATTTGGTATCAAGTATCCGGTAGTGCAGGATAACGAGTACGGCACCTGGAACGCCTTTCGTAATCGCTATTGGCCGCGTAAATATTTGGTGGATATTGACGGGTACGTCGTGTACGATCATATCGGCGAAGGCGGCTACGAAGAAACCGAACAAAAAATCCAAGAGCTTCTGGCCGAACGCCAGGCGCGGCTTGGTGCCGCAACGCCGGTAGGGGGCGGCTTGGTCCGCCCGGGCGACGCCGTCACCACCATTGAATCCGAAAGCCCGGAAACCTATTTTGGTTCAGCCCGGAACGAATTATTGGCCAACGGCCGCTCCCACACCGCCGGCGCGCAACCGTTTGCCGAGCCGCGCAGCTTGATCAAAAACGCGTTGTATCTGTCGGGTAATTGGAATTTTGACGCGGAATCCGCCGCGAATCAATCTGCTAATTCCAAAATTTATTATCGTTACAGCGCCAAGGGCGTGTATCTGGTGGCCAGTTCCGAAAAAGGCATCCGCGCCGAAGTGCTCAAAGATGGTCGCCCGCTTGGTAGTGAGGCTGGGGCGGATATCATCCGTATTGACGGGCATACTTACGTGGATATCCAAGAAGACCGTTTGTATCGCCTAATAGACGACACCAAAGCCAGTACAGCCGAACTGCAAATTATTATTCCCGAAGCGGGGCTAAAAGCGTTTGCGTTTACGTTTGGGTAAAAAGGAAAGAAATCCAAATAAAAAGATCCCCGACTAAATTTAGGGATCTTTTTATTTGAGATCAAAATTTTCCCTAACTTCCCTGCACCAACCCCTCCAGAAAAGCAATTTCCTCGGCTGAACCAATGCGGTGTTTTTTAAAAATTTCTACCACCTTTTGTTTAAAGTCTTTTTCTTGCTGGCGCTTTTTATCTAAACGTTTAAAAATATCGGAAGTATAATCGGCTAATTTATTGTCAATATACTCTTTAAGGTGGAATTCTAGTTGGGCATTTTTCTGATCAATTGCTTTGTTTAAGGTATCCTCCGTTTTACCAATGCGATCATCAATAATATCGGCGATTTTGGGCAGTAAAAAATCATCAGTATACTCCAAAAGCAAGCCCATAGTAACAGGCTTGTGGAGAGCAGCCTTTTTAAGAAAACTTTTTTTCATACGCGAAAGGTAGTATAGCGTTGACCACAGAAATGTGTCAAGATAAGAACGGGAAATGTTCTTGATTTTTTCTCTCGGCCGACCAGATATTTTTTCGGCGGGCGACCGAGGACTTAAAAATAAAATTATTCAGCTCTATCGTTTGCGTAAAGCGCCAACTGTCAAGCGGCTACAGGTTTATTGGCTTCAACTATCGCGCCAACAAAAGGCAGGCTATTTCACGTTCTTTAAAAAGCGCCCGTTTGTGTACCTTATGCCGCATTTCCAAATAAATTGGAAACTGTCCAGGGAGAAAAGGCTTGATTTTAAGGTAAAAATATGCTAAGCTAGGCTGGTCTAACCAGCCAGCCTATGAACCTGCGCGATTTCATCAAACAACGAAAATATTTGATCTGGTGGGTCAAAGATTGCGACCGGCTAGGCGCCGCGTCGATCGTTGAAGCCACGCTCAATTACGGCGATTGGGATGATGTGCAGCTGCTGATTAAAATTTTAGGGATCAAAAAAGTGGCGAAGATTTTTCGGGCCAAATCACAATTATCCCCGATGGGGAGGTGTAATTATTATCCAGAAGTAACGAATTTCTTCACCCTCTATTTTAACAAATATGCACCCAGAAATTCTTTCGCGAGAACAAATTGAACTCTTCCCCTTATTAAAAAAATTTGGCAAGAAGTATGGGTTGGTTGGCGGCACGGCCGTGGCGCTGCATCTCGGCCACCGGCGCTCCATTGATTTCGACCTATTTTCTTACGAGGCCTTTAAGAATATTTCCTTGGAAAAGAAAATTCAGAGTGTCACCACCATAGATCGGGCGTTGGTAAACCGCGAAGGCGAATTTACATTTGTCGCCAAGCGCGTAAAAATTACTTTTTTCAATTACCCCTTTCCGATTGAGTATGGTGTAAATTTTAACAAACTAATCAATATCCCCGATTTGCTTACCTTAGCCGCCATGAAGGCCTATGCCTTGGGCAAAAGAGCCAAGTGGAAAGACTATGTTGATTTATTTTTTATTATTAAGGACCACTGTTCAATTGAAGATATACAGAGCAAGGGGAAAGATATATTTGGCGGGGGATTTAACAGTAAAATTTTTCGATCGCAACTGTCGTTTTTTGAGGATATTAATTACGAGGAGAAAGTTGACTTCCTACCCGGCTTTGAGGTCAGCGAGAAAAAAATAAAAAAGGCTCTGCGAGAATTTAGTATCAGCTAGCCTATGCGTCTGCCTCGTCCAGACCCGGACACATTCCTCGATTTCAATGAGCAATTTCAGCAAGCCTTTGATCTCATGGAGCAAAGCGCCAAAAACGTCTTCGTCACCGGCCGGGCCGGCACCGGCAAATCCACCCTGCTTAAATACTTCCGGGAACATACCCGCAAAAATATCGTGGTTTTGGCTCCGACTGGCGTGGCCGCGGTGAACATCTCCGGGCAAACCATCCATTCATTTTTTCGTTTTAAGCCGGACATCACGCTTGGTAAGATTAAAAAGATTACTTTCAGTTCGCTGAAAGAAAATATTTATCGCCAGCTCGACGCCATCGTGATTGACGAAATTTCCATGGTGCGCGCCGATCTCTTGGACTGCGTTGACCGCTTTTTGCGGCTCAACGGCAAAGAAAAATATCGTCCGTTCGGCGGTATCCAGCTGATTTTTATTGGCGATCTATACCAATTACCCCCAGTGACGACCGACGCGGAGAAAACTATTTTTTCCGAACATTACACCAGCCCCTATTTTTTTTCGGCGCATGTGCTGGCGCCGCCCCAGCACCAGTTGCTACCGGCGGGCGAGCCGTTCGCCATGGAAATGATTGAGCTGGAAAAAATCTACCGCCAGCGCGACGAACAGTTTATCGCTCTGCTCAATAGTATTCGCAACAACACCGCTGGCGTCGCGGAGTTTGCATTGTTGCAAACCCGGCAGCTACCAAACTTCCATCCCGGGCGGGATGATTTTTTTATTCATCTGACCACTACCAATGCCATGGCCAAGGCGCTTAATGATGAGAGACTGCATTTTTTAAAAACCAAACTGTGGACATTTGTCGGCCAGCGCCGGGGGGATTTTGACGACAAATATTTGCCCACCGACAGCGTACTTACTCTCAAACCAGGCGCGCAGGTGATGATGCTGAATAATGATAGCCGCGGGCGTTGGATCAACGGCACGATTGGGCAGCTGTTGGCCGTGCGTGAAAAAAACCCGGAGGATAATTCTTTGTCTGAAGACGAGGTGGGTGCCACTGTGAGCGCTCCCCCCGCTAGCGAGGAGGCGGTGCTCGTGGTTGAACTCGAAAATGGTAACACCGTCGAGGTTTCACGTTATCGTTGGGATATTTACGAATTTTCCTATGACCAAAAAACTCGGCGGATCGAGTCGGATTCAGTGGGTTCGTTTACCCAATATCCGCTCAAATTGGCCTGGGCCGTCACCATTCATAAAAGCCAGGGCAAAACCTTTGAAAAGGTGATTGTTGATATCGGCCGGGGAACGTTTTCGCCCGGGCAGCTCTATGTGGCCTTGAGCCGGGCCACTACGCTTGAGGGGCTGGTACTCAAACAGCCGGTCAAAAAACAGCATATTTGGCTCGACCGGCGCGTGGTGCAGTTTGTCACTACGTTTCAATATCAAAAATCCGCGGCCGCGCTATCGACCGCAGATAAAATGAAGTTTATCGCCGAGGCGATTAACAACAAACACAAATTGGCCATTACGTATCTCAAAGCTCAAGATATCAAATCGCGGCGCGTTATTATCCCCGAAGTTATCGGTGAAATGGAATATGCCGGAAAAAAATTCCTCGGCGTACAAGCGTTTTGCCTAGAGCGCCAGGACACGCGAGTGTTCCGGGTGGATCGGATTTTGGAAATAAGGGTGGCGGAAGAGACTACCGTCCAATAAACGGCTCGGCCGATTCCCAGGCCAGGTCAAAAAGCGATTTAAGGGTGGCGGCAATGGTTGGTTCATGAATTTGCACCGCGAACAGGTTATAGCGGTAAATACTGAACAGCACCACCACGTCGTCATAAATAACATTGTCGTTGTAAATGGGATATTGCGTGGTGGCAATGCGCGAGGAATAGGTTTTACCCGCAATAGCGGCAAATTGCTTGGAACTTTTTTTAGTCTCTGGCGTGTCGCGCAGCAATTCCCGGCAACGGATTTGGTTGCGGTTAATAGACTCCGCGATATCCGTGAAGACGTCTTTAAAATCAGTTTCGACCACCTCTAAATCCGACCAAAAGCGGATGTTATTGGCTTTGGTAATATCTTTATAAATTTGCCGGAGCGCCTTTTGCCCCTCCAGGATACTGATCCTGGGGCGGCCCTTAACCGTGGCGTGTAATTGTTGTAGTTCGGGCAGTAGTTGTTCCACGGTAGCCAGTTGCTGCTCGGCGCGTTTTTTGAGCGTTTCCGGCGCGGCCGCCTGAAAATATTCTTTTTTCCCCGACGGGAATTTTTTTAATAAACCTTCGTTCAAAAGTTCTTCCACGTGCAAATAAGCCGTCGGTCGTTTGATATTGGCTTTGTGAGCCAAGTCTTGAATCGTGGCCGTGCCTAACGAAAGAGCCGCCAAATATACTTTGGCGGCTTTTTCGGATAATCCTAAACGTTCTAATGTTTCGAGCTTCATACCTCCTTAGGGCGCACAATTTACCAGACAAGCTTAGCATATTTTTTTAATTCTGTCAACAAAACTGACAAATTATAAAAATCAATTTTGCTAAAGTAAGCAATAAAGTGCTATTTAATTGTCTTTTTATGCCCAGCAGTATTGCCAAATTCTGACATTTATGATAATCTATGCAGTTGCGATCGAAGAGGGCAAATGCACTCTACAGTCGTGGCCAGGCGGTATATCTGCCTGCTGTTACTCACAATTGACTCAACCACATCTACCAGGAGGGTAAGATGAGCGCTGAAAACACGACAACGATCTTCGACATTCTGTGTGGGCGGCCGGCGAGCGATTCGGCTCTGTTGATCCATCGGCATGGAGACTACTCCTCGGCGCACGTGCGCCCCCGCTATGGATCGGTCGAGGAGACCTTCGCCGCCAACTACTCCGAGCGCGAGCACCCCAGCATGTTCCTTCTGAGCCAGCAGGGCATCGAGGTCTCGCGCACGCAGGGCTACCGGATGTGCGAGGAGCTTTCAATTACGAAACTCCCCACTACCTCCAAAATTGAGTATAATAAAAGACACCCGCAAGGGTGTCTTTTACATTCAACTGACCGTACGTTCATGGAGACACTGGTCTTCAAAAAACT
>JAHFHZ010000019.1 GCA_023246715.1 Candidatus Magasanikiibacteriota bacterium
TCATCAAGGGCGCGACTATTGCGCTTGGTGGTTTGGCTCCAGCTTTAGCTATCGGCAAGATTGTCGGTACGGCTATGCAAGCTATCGGCCGTAACCCCGAAGCCGGCGGAAAAATTTTCGTTCCGATGCTTCTTGGTTCTGCTTTTGCGGAAGCTATCGCCATCTACTCCTTGGTTGTTGTTTTTACCTTGTCTTAAAAGTTCAACCAATCGGAAGGTGCGCTCGTGTGTACCTCCGATGGGATTGGATTATTTAAGTTTAGGAAGCGTGTATGAAATTTGCTTTTATTGATACTGCCCATGCGACCGTCTTGCCTGAGGCACAAACAAGTGCTTCGGCCGATCGTGAGACTGGGGCTATGACGCACGAGGCGGCCTCAACAGATACTGGAATTTTGGCTTCACTGGGCATTAACCTCAGCTTATTTGTCTTTCAGTTGATCAACTTTTTGATTGTTGCCAGTATTATTTGGTTTATTATCTTAAAGCCCCTGACGAAAAAAATGGCCGAACGTCAAAAATTAATTGACGAGAGTCTGGCGAACGCCCAGAAAATACAGGAAAAAATGGCCAAAAGCGAACGCGACTACCAGGGACGCATTGATACGGCCAAGGTTGATGCCAATAAAATTATTGAAAAAGCAACGGCTGAAGCAGTGGCTTTGGGTGCGTCCTTGAAAGATAAGGCTCACCAGGATATTGAACTACTTGTTGATCAGGCCAAACGCAATATTGAAATCGAGCGCGATCGGACGATCCAGTTGATTAAAAAAAATGCGGCCGACTTCGTTATTGCGGCCGTAGAAAAAGTGCTCAGTGAAAAACTTGATGGCCCGAAAGATCAAAAATTAGTAGCAGAGATGGTTTCTAAGATTACCTATGCCGAAGAAAAATAATATTCATGATTTTGCTGCCGCCCTCTACCAGGTAACTAAAGGGCTGGAAGGCAAAGCTTTATCGGAAGCGCTAAGCGAATTTGTGAAACTTTTAGCGCGCAAAAATAAGCTTAAGAAAGCAACCGATATTCTTGCTTGTTTTAAGAAGTATGCCGAAAAACAAGCAGGCATTATCCCACTCAAGGTGATAACCAGTAAACCATTAAGCGACAAGAATAAGAAAGGAATTGTCAAAGTATTCGGAAGTAAAGCCGTGCTTAATGAAGTAGTCGACCCCGGGGTCATCGGAGGCATTATTATTGAAACGGAGAGTATCATTCTCGACGGCAGTGTTAAAAAACAATTACAACTTTTAAAGACACAATTAACAGTTTAAGCGTATGTCAATGAATTCCATTATTGAAGAACTCAAGAAAAATATCAACGCCTTTGAAAAACAGGTTGCAGTTGAAGAGGTCGGTGCGGTTTTAGAGGTCGGAGACGGCATTGCACGCTTAAGCGGGCTGGAGAAGTGCCAAGCGAGTGAAATGCTTGAGTTTCCTGGTAATACTTTTGGCGTGGCGCTTAACTTGGAAGAAGAAACTGTTGGCGCGGTAATTCTGGGGGATTATTCCCACATCAAAGAAGGCGATGTGGTAAAACGAACTGGGCGCATTTTATCAGTGCCAGTTGGCGACGAGCTTATTGGCCGGGTCGTCAACCCGCTTGGCGTGCCGAAAGATGGCGGAGCCGCCTTTACCTCCAAGAAATTTTATCCGATTGAAAAAATTGCGCCAGGCGTCATGACGCGCGAGCCGGTTAACCAGCCAGTACAGACCGGTATCAAGGCGATTGACGCGATGATTCCGATTGGCCGGGGCCAACGTGAACTTATTATCGGTGACCGTCAGACAGGTAAAACAGCCGTGGCCATCGATACGATTATTAATCAAAAAGGCCAGGACATGATTTGCGTGTATGTGGCAATTGGTCAGAAGGAGTCTAAGGTTGCCCGCATCGTCGCTAAACTCAAAGAAACGGGAGCAATGGACTATACTATCGTGGTAAGCGCGGGATCGTCTGATCCGGCGGCACTACTCTATATAGCTCCCTACGCTGGTGTTGCCATGGCGGAATACTTCATGGATAAAGGTAAAGATGTTTTGGTTATCTACGACGATCTTTCCAAACAGGCTTGGGCATATCGCGAAATTTCGCTCTTGCTCCGCCGCCCCCCAGGCCGCGAGGCCTTCCCCGGCGACGTCTTCTACCTCCACTCTCGTTTGCTCGAGCGTGCTTGCCGTCGTAACCAGGAATCAGGTGGTGGTTCGATTACTGCTTTGCCGATTATTGAAACCCAAGCGGGAGATATTTCGGCCTATATCCCAACCAACGTTATCTCGATTACGGATGGTCAGATTTTTTTGGAAAGCGACCTCTTCTTCCGTGGTATTCGCCCGGCTTTGAATGTTGGTATATCAGTCTCGCGTGTCGGCTCGAGCGCCCAGATTAAACCAATGAAAAAAGTGGCTGGCAAGATGAAACTTAACATGGCTCAGTTCCGTGAAATGGAAGCTTTTGCACAGTTTGCCAGCGACCTTGACCCTGAAACTAAGAAACAGATCGACCTTGGCCAGCGTCTGGTAGAAGTTTTGAAGCAACCCCAGTACCAACCTGTCCCAGTTGCCAACCAGGTGGCAATCATCTACGCTATCAACAATGGTTATGCTAATGACGTGGCGGTAAAAGAAATTCGTGCGTGGGAAGAAAAATTTCATGAATTTTTAGCTGCCAAAAAGCGCGCTTTGCTTGATAAGATCGGTGCTGGAAATTGGGATGAAGCGGTTGAGAAAGAATTAAAAGAAGCGCTGGATGAATTCAAAAAATAATTGGCTATGGCCCTATCAACCAAAACAATCAAACGTCGCATTAAATCCATTGCCAACACCAAAAAGATTACCAAGGCCATGGAAATGATTAGCGCGGTCAAAATGCGCCGGGCTGTGGCTAACGCTGTGGCAACACGGGCATATGCCGATCTCGCCTGGCAAATGCTTCGGGATGTAACGGCTAAAGCTCGCTTAAAGTCGCACCCTCTCTTGCTTGAGCGGCCAGTTAAAAAAATTGGTTTAATTCTTATAACGAGTAATCGCGGCTTGGCGGGCGGCTTTAGTTCCAAGCTTTTGCAGGAGGTCCATAACTACATTAAAAACCTTAAAGACCACAATAAAGTTGAGGTTGAGGTCATCGTAGTCGGAAAAAAGGGGCGAAAGATTTACCAAAATTTTGGCCATACAATTGCGGCCGAGTTTGTTAAGATTGACTTAACTACTGCCATTGCTGAAATTTTACCAATATCAGAATTGGCCTCGCGTGATTTTTTGGAGGGTCGTTACGATCAGATCAGTGTCGCATACATGAATTATATTTCGGCCATTACCCAAAATCCCTCAATTAAACAAATTTTTCCTTTAAAACAAAAAAACCACCTGACTCCCGGAGAAAAACCACCCCAACTGCAGGCAGTGTCAAATCGCTTTCTGTTTGAACCAAACCCGGTTGACGTCCTGAAAACATTACTCCCGCGCCTTATCGAAATGCAGTTATACCAAGCGGTTCTCGAGTCAGATGCTTCCGAACACAGCGCGCGTATGATGGCAATGCAGAAGGCTAGTGACGCGGCGGGTGATATGATTAAAGAGCTCAATACCACCTTTAACAATGCCCGCCAGGCAGCCATTACTAAGGAAATTGCCGAAGTTATTGGTGGAGCAGCGGCACTTGAATAATCTAAATTACTTTTATATGAATACTGGAAAAATTAGACAAATCATCAGCGTCGTCGTGGATGTTTATTTCCCCGACAAATTGCCTCAGTTGCAAAGCGCGCTCGAAACCAAAATGCCAGACGGTAGTATGTTGGTTATGGAAGTTCAACAGCATTTGGGAAACGGCATGGTACGGGCGATGGCCATGAGTACCACTGACGGTCTGCAGCGCGGACAAGAAGTCGTGGATACTGGCAGTCCCATTATGGTTCCGGTCGGCGAGGTTACGCTCGGACGCATGTTTAATGTTGTTGGTTCAGAGATTGATAACAAAGGAGCGGTAAAATCAAAAAAGAAATATCCTATTCACCGCAAAGCGCCAACTTTTACGGAGCAATCCACCAAGTCAGAAATTTTGGAAACCGGCATTAAAGTAATTGACCTTATCTGCCCCTTTCTTAAGGGTGGTAAGGTTGGCTTGTTCGGTGGTGCTGGGGTGGGAAAAACCGTCATTATCCAGGAACTGATTCGCAACATTGCTCAAGAACACGGTGGCTTCTCGATGTTTGCCGGCGTGGGTGAACGCAGCCGTGAAGGTAATGACCTCTACCGCGAAATGAAAGAATCCGGCGTACTCGACAAAACCGCCCTGGTGTTCGGCCAAATGAACGAACCACCCGGCGCGCGCGCCCGCGTGGCCCTGACCGCGCTCACGATGGCTGAATATTTCCGCGATGAAGAAGGCCGTGACCTGTTGCTATTTATTGATAATATTTTTCGCTTTACCCAGGCAGGCTCAGAAATGTCCGCGCTCCTTGGCCGCATGCCGTCGGCCGTAGGGTACCAGCCAACTCTGGCCAGTGAAATGGGCGCTTTGCAGGAGCGCATTACGTCGACTGAAAAGGGCTCGATCACTTCGGTGCAGGCAGTGTACGTACCGGCCGACGACCTGACCGATCCGGCTCCGGCGACGACGTTTGCTCACCTTGATTCAACCGTTACCCTTAACCGCTCGCTCGCCGAACTTGGTATTTATCCCGCCGTTGATCCGCTCGACTCAAACTCTACTATTCTTGACCCCAACTTTGTGGGTGAAGAACATTACAAAACAGCGCTCGAAGTGCAGCGTGTTTTACAGCGCTATAAAGACCTGCAGGATATTATCGCTATCCTTGGCATGGAAGAATTAAGCGACGAAGACAAAGTCACGGTTTCCCGCGCGCGTAAAATTCAACGCTTCTTGTCGCAACCATTCTTTGTCGGCGAAGTGTTTACCGGTATTCCTGGGCAATACGTTTCTCTGAAAGAAACCATCCGCGGCTTCCGCGAAATTTTGGAAGGTAAACATGATGATAAGGGTGAGCAGGCGTTTTATATGAAAGGCGGCATCGACGACGTTAAATAAGTAGATATGGTAATTCACTTCAAGATCATCACCCCCGAACGAGTCACGTTTTCTGATGAAGTCGATCAGGTCAGTTTGATGACGGCAAGTGGCGAAATTACCGTCTTGCCTCAACATATTCCGCTGGTCACTGTGCTGCAGCCCGGCGAGCTCCGCTACAAAAAAAATGGTGAAGAAAAATCAATTGCCGTGTCCGGTGGGTTTGCCGAGATCAAAGCGGATAACTCCCTTGTTATTCTAGCTGACACTGCCGAACACGCCACTGAAATCGACCTCACTCGCGCGGAAGCAGCGCGAGATCTGGCGCTCCAGACAATGCAAACCGCGGTTAAAGAGGATCATACCGAGTACGCTCGGATTCAAGCCAGCCTTGAAAAAGCTCTTAATCGGGTCAAAGTTGGCAATAAATATCGCCGCTTGCCCTAACAGGGATGCTCTGGATTAAATTCTCAAATAAAGGGTGTTAAACATCCTTTTTTTGTTTATTTTTGCGATAACTGTAACAATCAGGGCCTGTAGTACGTCTACTATAATTACAACGTCTACATAATTATGAAAACAAACACCAAAATAACGTTACAGTTGTATTGGTCGCAGGTTCGCCGCATGTGGGCCTTGGCTTTGATTATTGCCTTGGGCGTTACTGGCGCTTCGGCTGTTCGTGTTGTCACCCCCTTATTTTTTAAGAGGTTTTTTGACATTCTCACTAATAACACCCCTTCCGAATCGGTCGTCGCGCAACTGGTTTCTATCCTGCTGGTAATTGCTCTGTTTGAACTCCTGGCGTGGGTACTGTGGCGTATCGCTTTGTTTTGCAGTGCTATTTTTCAACCGTGCGGTATCGCGAATTTAGCGGAAATGTGTTTTGCATACTTGCATCGCCACTCCTTTTCTTTTTTCAATAATAATTTTGTCGGCTCATTGGTGAAAAGGGTCAATTGGTTTTCCAAAGCGTTTGAGGGTATTGCCGATCGAATCACCTTTGATTTTTTGCCGTTAGCGGTTAATCTCATAATTATCCTTGCTGTCTTACTAAAGAAGAGTTTACTCCTCGGTCTCTTCGTGTTGGCCTGGACTATTTTATTTTTGTTGGTGAATTGGGCGCTAACCAAGTATAAGCTTAAATACGACATTCAGCGCAATGAAGCCGAAACCAAAGCAACGGGTGTTTTGGCTGATACTATTACCAACCAAAGTAACGTCAAATTATTCAACGGGTACCAGCGCGAAGTAAGGCGTTTTGTCGAGGCCTCAGAAGTTGTTCGTCGGCTGCGCCGTTTTACCTGGAGCTTAGATAATCTATTTGATGGCATCCAGGGTTTTCTGGTCGTTGCCCTTGAATTAGGCATATTCTACGGAGCGGTTGTGCTCTGGCAGCGCGGGCAGGTCACTATCGGTGATTTTGTGTTATTACAATCCTACGCAATCATTATCTTCGACAAAGTATGGAATTTCGGCAAAACAATCCGCCGTATGTATTCCGATTTGGCCGATGCCGAAGAAATGACGGTAATACTACAAACTCCGCACGAAATTCAGGATGTTAAAAATGCCAAAAATCTCCTGGTAACCGAAGGTAAAATTGAATTCGCGAACGTGAATTTTTATTACCACGAAACTCGGAAAATATTTTCCAAGTTTAACTTGCAGGTCAAAGCAAAAGAAAAAGTCGCCCTGATCGGCCCGTCGGGATCTGGTAAATCAACAGTCGTGAAGCTCCTTTTGCGCATGCACGATATTGCCGGTGGTAAAATCACCATCGACGATCAGCGGATTTCGCATGTCACTCAAGAAAGTCTTTGGCAAAACATCTCTCTGGTTCCACAGGAGCCTATTCTGTTTCATCGTACGTTGCTTGAAAACATTCGCTATGGTAAACCAGAAGCCACAGATGTCGAAGTGATCGCCGCAGCGAAGCTGGGTAATTGCCATGAGTTTATCAGCCAGTTCCCCGAAGGGTATGAAACATTCGTTGGCGAACGTGGCATTAAACTTTCTGGTGGCGAACGTCAGCGGGTAGCGATCGCCCGAGCAATTCTGCGTAACGCGCCGATTTTGATTCTGGATGAGGCCACGTCCAGTTTGGATTCCGAATCCGAAAGATTAATCCAGGACGCGCTCAGCAACCTAATGCGTAATAAAACCGTCATTGTAATCGCCCATCGCCTGTCGACCATTATGAAGATGGATCGGATTGTCGTGGTTAACCAGGGGGCCATCACCGAAGAAGGCACGCATCACCAGCTGCTTAAGAAAAAAGGCGGTTTGTACGGTGAACTGTGGCGTTTGCAAGCCGGCGGATTCCTCAAATAAATCACGCAACAAAAAACCTACCGCACGGTAGGGGAGGGGGCTGCCAGTCTGGGCAGCCCCTTGTTGTTAATGACAGCGTCTAGCTGCCAAAGCGGGCCCTGGCCGCTGTCAGCAGGGCCTCCATTTCCTCATAATCAACCCCGCTTGGCAAGATACTCTAGGTGTCGACAGCCACGCCTTGATTAGGTATAATCGCCCAATCAAGTTTGAACTATGCCAGACGAAACTAAACCAAATTATTTTCCCTCGTTGACCGAATGGTATGAGCGCGCTTTAGGCAGTGCCGCAGCCGAAGCAATCCTGGCCGAAGACAATAGCCGAGTCAATCGTCTGGAAACGCTTTTTCGGACCATTCACCTGCCCTATGATCGGCCGGAGCATTTTGCGGCCATTGAATTGACCCGTCCCACCGCGCGTTTTCAGGCTTTACTTGAAGCAAACGGCGCCCTGCCGAGCGCGGCGGGCTGTTGAGCCATGCCGCTATCATCGCCCGTGAATTAAAAAAACCCTGCATCGTCGGCGCAAACGGCATTATGAAGGCTGTTTTTCCAGGTACCAAACTTGAAGTCAACGCCGATGCCGGTACGATTCGAATTATATGAGCTCAGGTTTTTGGAAAAATTTACCCCGCCCATTTTTTGCGCTCGCGCCGATGGCCAATGTCACTGATGCGGCGTTTCGGCGGGTTATCGCCAAATACGGTAAACCCGATGTGATGTGGACCGAATTTGTCTCGTGCGATGGACTGTGCTCACCCGGTCGCTCGGAGCTGCTGATTGATTTCAAATATACTGAATCCGAGCGACCGATTATCGCCCAGGTATTCGGCTCAAAACCAGAAAATTATTATCAAACCGCGCTCTTGATTCAGGAACTGGGGTTTGATGGCGTAGATATCAACATGGGCTGCCCCGAAAAAAGCATTAGCGGCAAACAATGTTCAGGCGCCGCGCTGATTGAACAGCCTGCGCTCGCGGCCGAAATTATCGCCGCCACCAAACGTGGCGCTGGGCCGCTGCCTGTTTCGGTAAAAACCCGGCTTGGGTACAATAAAAATGTCCTGGATACCTGGCTTAAGCAGCTGCTTGAAGCCCAGCCAGCGGCAATCACCATCCACGCTCGTACGAAAAAGGAAATGTCGCTTGTTCCGGCTCATTGGGAAGAGGTTGCTAAAGCCGTGGCCATCCGCGATGCTTTTGATTCTTCTTCGAATAAAACACTTATTCTCGGCAATGGAGACGTGAAGGATCTCCCCGAGGCCCGTGCCCGCGTGGCGCAAACTGGTTGCGACGGGGTTATGATTGGTCGGGGTATTTTTGGCAACCCGTGGTTGTTTAATAAAGAACGCGATTATCGCAGCATTCCAATGGAAGAAAAATTAGCCGTACTATTGGAACATACCCGGCTGTTTGAAGAGTTGCTTGGTGAACATAAGAATTTCGCGCTCATGAAAAAACACTACAAAGCCTACGTTAATGGTTTTGATGGAGCAAAAGAATTACGTGTTCAGCTTATGGAAGCCGAGGATAGCGCCGGAGTAGACGCGACAATTAAAACCTTTTTGGCCGCGCGTTGAACAACACCGCTCATTTAGGTATACTATTCTTGTATCTTTATCTTTAAATCCCTAGCCTAGTATGATCGATATCCAGGAAGTATTCAGTCGGATGCAGATTACCAAAAAGAAGCAAAAAGATTTACGTACCGTTTATAAAGACGCCTTGGCCAGCAATGCCGAATACGTGGAGTTAGTAGAAAAAGCAAAAACACTCCGCGAGAAGAAAAAACAAATTGAACAAAGCGTGCGTGATCAGTTTAAAAACGAGCTTGAGCAGTTGGCCGGTTTTGAAACCGATCTCAAATCCGATGCCGAACTGTTAAGCGACGCCGTTTTCACCAAGCTAATGAAGGGGGAGCAGATCGAAGTCATGGACGAGTATCACAATGTGTATGATCCGGTAATTCAGGTGAAATTTAAAAAAGCAGGTTAATTTATTTATTTAAGTAAGTATGGCATTCAGCGAAGCCGGGCCTCGGCCAGAAGCGCCAAAACCAGAGCATAATTTGTACGGGTTAGTTTCGTACCTAAGAGGGATTAAAGGTTCCGCGGGCGAGCAAATTTTTGGCGCCAATCGAATCGTCCAGTTAATTGAAGCCGCAGATAAGGCAGATGTTGCTATTCAGGGGGGCGAGCCATTTACCAACGATACGTTTAGGAAAAATTTTGCGCCATTATTGGGCGATTCCACTCCCGAAGCTCGGGTTATGATTGCCAAAGCCGTAGCCAAAAGCCTGGCGGAACGAGCCCAGGCAGCGCCGCCGCTGAGCAAAGCGGCGTAATAAAACAGTTTTTTAGCAAGCCTTGACGGCGGGCCTGCTCTATGCTATACTGGAGCAAACAAATTTGGGCAACCGCGTATCACAAAGTTCCCAAAATTTTGCCCTTACCCGCACAGCGAGTAAGGAAGGTCGAAATTTAATAAATTTCCAAAACACATTTTGGGAACTATAAGCGTACGAAAAATACTATGGATTTTGGATCTCCTCGGCAGATGTATGACGTCGATCTCGTGTGTGCCCAATGTGGCGCCAAGATCACGCAGCTGCCCTTCCAGCCCACCGGTGACAGACCCGTCTATTGCCGGGACTGCAACCGCACCTTCCGCAACACCCGCGGCGACAGCCGTGGTGGTAGCATGGGTGGTGGTGCTCGCCCGCCGCGCCAGATGTACAGCGTCAATTTGAGCTGTGCTTCCTGTAGCACCGCGATCACCGAGCTGCCGTTCCAGCCGTCTGGCGACAAGCCGGTTTATTGCCGCACTTGTCTCAAGGCTCAGCGCGGGAACTAAGCTGCTTAAAGCAGACTTGACAATCACCCTGGTTATTGACCAGGGTGATTTTTTTTGCTCTGATTATGTGCTATCCTTTAGAAAAGCCAATATATGAAGCGCTCCGAAGTTACTATTGTTACGTTATTTGTCCTTGCCATGTTGGGGATGGGGGCCTTTGTATTTCGTTACTATAACAACCTGGCTGGTGCCTGGGCAGCCTGGCAGGCTCCCAAGAGCCCTGCGGGGTCTGTAGCGCCTTCTAGCACCGCTCCAGTGCCCGGGCAACCTGTTTCCCCTGCCGCTCCGGCGAGTGATTTGCCGCTCACCGTACCTTCTGGTTTTAGCCTGCGATTTGTCGCTAAAAATATTCCGGGCGCCCGAGTGCTAGCTTTTGTTGATTCCGAAACGTTGCTGGTGAGTCAAACGAGCGCCGGGAAAGTAGTGGTGTTAAAAATTAAAGACGGCCAGGAAAGCAGCCGTAGTGAAATTACAAAAAAAATAAAACGCCCGCATGGCGTGGCAATTGACCCCGATGATGCCGGTATCGTATATATCGCCGGTGAAGATGGTATTTATCGCGGCTCAATTAGCTCGGTCGATTCATTCGAAAAAATTATTTCTTTGCCGACTGGTGGGCGGCATTACACTCGCACCATTGCCTTTGGACCAGATAAAAAATTGTATGTTTCTATCGGCTCTTCGTGCGATACTTGTATTGAAGAAGATCCTCGTCGCGCTGCTGTCTACGTTTTAAACAAAGATGGTAGTGACGCCAAACAATTTGCAAAAGGCCTGCGCAACTCGGTATTTTTTGCCTGGAACCCTGCCACCGGCGACTTAGTCGGCAGCGACATGGGTCGAGATTTTTTAGGTGATAATTTGCCGCCCGATGAAGTAAATATTATTAAATCCGGGGCTAATTACGGTTGGCCAATTTGTTACGGTAAAAATATCCACGATACTGAATTTGATAAAAATACCTACATACGCAATCCGTGCTTGGCACCATTTGAAACCCCCAGCTGGATTGATCTGCCCGCGCATTCAGCGCCTCTCGGCGTCGCGTTTGTGCCCACCAATTCCAATTGGCCAGAGCAGTATCAGGGAAATTTGCTTGTTGCCTACCACGGCTCCTGGAACAGCACGACTCCAACAGGTTACAAAATAGTTCGGGTAGCTTTTGATGACGAAGGCGAACCCGGTGAGGTTCAAGACTTCATCAGCGGCTGGCTGCAGCCAGATAAAACGCTTCTCGGTCGGCCGGTTGATCTTAAATTTGCTCCAGACGGATCGTTATATGTGTCCGATGACAAAACTGGCGTGTTATACCGCGTAACTTTCGGCCCTGAGCAGGCTGCCGATGAACTAAAGGTCACCGAACCCCCGGCAGATTCAATCATTGCTTCGCCGGTCTTAATCAAGGGGGTTGCTCCAGGTCCCTGGTTTTTTGAAGCAAATTTTCCGATTGAAGTAACCAGCGCGAGCGGTGAAGCCTTGGGCGGGGGATTTGCGACTGCCCAAACCGATTGGATGACTACCGCCAACGTACCGTTTATCGCGACTATAAATTTTAAAAAATCACCGACTAATTCCGGGTTTATTATTTTCAAAAATGACAACCCGTCTGGCTTGCCCGAAAAAGCCAAGGAATTTAAGTTCCCCATCAAATTTAAATAACGCCTCCTAAGCACTCTTTGCGCATGGAAAAGAAAAGTTTCGTTTGTAATGGGCAAAAAATAGATTTGACACTTCGTGATCAAGCCGATGCCAGCGTGGCCGCGGAAATTTTTAAATTACACGAATATCGGGCGGCCGATGAAGCAATACGAGCGTCCGTGGCGCCGGTTTTGGATGTCGGGGCGCACAGTGGTATGTTTAGCCTCTATTGCCGGGCAATCAATCCGACTGTGCCTGTCTATGCCGTGGAACCCGAGCCAAATAATTTTATCCAATTACAAAAGCATCTTAAGGAAAACAGTATAAACGGTGTTATCGCGGTGAAAGCGGCTTTGGCGGCAACCACCGGATCAGAACGTTTGGCGATTAACACCGATAGCCACAATCATTACCTGGTCGGCGAAACTATTCCGCCTGGGCAGCGAACTATTGCCGTGAAAACCTATCGTTTCAGGGATTTTTTGCAAGATTACTCTATCTCCCGCGTAAGCCTATTAAAAATGGATATCGAAGGAGGGGAGTACGCCGTGTTTAACGGGTTTGCAGCGGATGATTTTAGCCTCGTCAATTTCGTTATAATGGAGTTCCATAATCAAGGTCAGCAAACGAATCACCAAATAGAACAATCATTACGCCAACACGGTTTTAGCGTGCAAACTTTTCCCAGCCAATTTGATAAAACAATGGGTTTTATCTGGGCGCGGAATAAACGCGTCAAGTAAATTTATTTTTACAGTATTAATATCTTATGGAGCATAAAGCCTGGGTAGTCGCGGTAGATATGGGGTATGGTCATCAACGGGCCAGTTACCCGCTGCGCCACCTATCGCCAACCGAAAAGGTCATTATCGCCAACAATTACCAGGGAATTTCCAAACGTGATCACGCCATTTGGCAAAGCGTCCGTCGGAGTTATGAATTTTTTTCTCGTTTAAGCAATCTGCCCATTGTCGGTAATTTCTTGTTTCATTTAATGGATAAATTTCAGGAAGTTCCGGCTTTTTATCCCAAACGAGATTTATCTCGGCCCAACTTGCAAATCCGCCAGAATTATTACGGTGTTCGCCACGGTCTGGGTAGGGAATTAATCGCCCTGTTGAATGAGCAGAATATCCCGCTCATTACCACCTTTTTCACCGTTGCTTTTATGGCCGAAGAGCATGGTTTTAAAAATGAAATTTATCTGGTCATTTGCGATTCCGATATCAGCCGCACCTGGGCGCCGTTTAACCCTCAAAAAAGCCGGATTAAGTACTTGGCTCCCTGCCGTCGGGTAGTAGAACGCTTAAAACTATATGGTGTGCGGGAGAAAAATATTTTTCTCACCGGGTTCCCGTTGCCCGAAGAAAATAGTGGCGCTGATCTGGCAGTTTTGCAAGAAGATTTAGCGGAACGCATTATCAATCTAGACCCCCAACATCATTACCGAGATAAATACGCGAGTACCATTAAACAATTTTTAAGCGGCATTAAAATTGAAGCCCGGCACAAACATCCGCTTACCCTTACCTTTGCCGTGGGTGGTGCTGGTGCGCAACGCTCTATTGCCTGGCAAATTTTGAGCAGCTTAGCTAAAAAAATTATTGATCAGGAAATTAATTTAAATTTAGTCGCCGGTACTCGTAACGACGTTTTTTGTTATTTTAAAAAATGTATTGCCGAGCTGGGATTAGACAAGGCCCTGGAGCGCAATTTAAAGATAATTTTTGCCGTCGAGAAAGAAGATTATTTCAAAATTTTCAACCAAGCTCTTCGCACCACCGATGTTTTATGGACTAAGCCGAGCGAGCTGGTATTTTATAGCGCCTTGGGGCTTCCGATCATCATGGCTCCGTCGCTTGGTAGTCAGGAACAATTTAATCGCACGTGGCTTAAAACTGTGGGGGCGGGGATAGCGCAAGGGGATCCGCTTTATACGCACGAATGGTTATTTGATTGGGTTGAATCGGGCTGGCTAGCCGAAGCTGCGATGTCTGGGTACTTAGATGCTCGCCAATTTGGCGTAAAAAATATTATTGACGTGGTATTTAATGGTGTCACCGAACCCGCCAAGAATTATCAGTTGCTTTAAAAATAAAAAAATCCCCTACCATAGGTAGAGGATTTTTTAACTCTGATTCTACCGGCAACCGCAAGCGCAGTTTCCGCCCGGGGTGCAGCTCGTCGAGCACTGTTTGCAATTTTTTCCACCCTCGCAACAGCGAGTTTCCTCAGTGAGTTCCATGCCGCATTTAGAGCATTGCATACGCGTAGCGTTAAGAATAAGTACTCGGTAGTATCTGCCTAATATATACGACTGTCAAGCGACTTTAATAAGCATAAAACCCCATATTTTAGACCAAAAATTGGCATTGACAGTGCGAAAATATTTATTTATACTGTACACACTTATTCCCGGGTAGCGCAGCGGTAGCGCAGTTGGCTGTTAACCAATTGGTCGTCGGTTCGAATCCGACCCCGGGAGCCAATCGGAATATGTCAAATTTTCAGGCGCGTTCGCGCGCCCTTCGGCCACGAAATTGTACGGGGGTTGCCACGAAAACGTAAGGCGGCGGTTGTGCAACCGGTGGTTCGATCCGCTCTTTTTTAAAAATGGTGTCGTTTCTTCCAATTTGTTATTGGTGAGGATTTTTTTGGCTTCATTGAGCGACAAAATAAATTCTTTGGCCGGTTCGACCCACGTCACTCCTTTCTTTTCTACATCAAATATTTTTTCTTTGAGTTCCAACTTTTTGGTCAGCAGTTTTTGTTTTTTGGCCGCGTATTCCTCTCTGGATAACGCGTCCGCAAGGAAGAAATCCAAAAGTTTTTCGAGCTGGTTTTCGACTGCTTGTAATTCGGTTTTGAATTGGCCAATGCTGCTTTGCGCTTGCCGTTTCGCATCGTTTTGCTCATTGTCTAATCCCACCAAGATTTTTTGCACATCTTCATCCGGCAACGCAATGGTTTGTAAATTCTCTTTGATCTGTGTTGCTAGCAATTCCTCACGCAAATAATGTTTCTCGGCACACGGCCCTTTCTTGCGGGTGCAGCGGTAATAATTGTGTCCTTTTTGCACTTCGGCCGTGATGCCCGATCCGCAGGTGCATTTCATCAGGCCGAGAAACATGAAACTATGTTTTTTCTTCTTGCGGGGTTTACCACGCTGTTTGAATACAGCCTGCACCTGGTCGAAAAGCTTTTTGGAGATGAGCGGTGCATGAGTCGCCTCATGGACTTCGCCCTTGTACTTCATGAGGCCCAAGTAAAAAATATTCTGGAGCATGAAATATATTTTGCTTGGGGAAATATTGGTGCCTTTGTTGCTCGTAAGGCCGTGTTTCGTGCACCACTCGGCTAAAGTGTAAACGGTGTGGGCGCCAGTGGCGTAGAGTTGAAATATTTTTTTCACTAGCGGAGCTTTTTCAGGATCGAGGTCTATGGCATGCGTCTTGGGATTATTCACATAGCCCACTGGCGCCCAACCGGGCCATTCGCCACGGCGGATTTTCTGGCGCAGACCGCGTTTGACGTTTTCGCTTAAATTGTCGACGTAATACTTGCTCTGACCAAATGCAATTTGGAGCATGAATAATCCTTGCGGCGTTGGTTCAAACCAGTGGGTCGGGAAGCGCATTGATTTAATAATGCTGCGATCAACCAGGTGAATAATCTTGCCGCCGTCGACGCTATTCCTGGCCAAACGATCGGGGTTCCAACTAATGATACCATCAGCCTTACCACTCTCCAGAAACGACACCATTTCGGCGAATTTCATTCGCCCGGGTTCCTTGGCCGTTTTGGCCTCTTGAAAAGAGGCGACAATGGATAATTTTTCTCTGGCAGCAAATTCTTGTAGCTCCGTAATTTGAGCTTCAATGCTTAACACTTGGCGATCATCTTCTTCGGTACTTTTGCGAGCGTAGATGACATAGCGCATATGATTGAAAAATTAAGAATGAATAGTGATTGAGAGGTGTTAAAAATATTGATGGTAAACAATTGGATAAAATTTTTTTCCCCCGGCCTCGCTACAGCGAGGCCAAAACCGCCGCCTTACGTTTTCGTGGCAACCCCCGTACAATTTCGTGGCCGAAGGGCGCGCGAACGCGCCTGAAAATTTGACATATTCCGATTGGCTCGGTATCTTACAAATTGTTCGAACATTTTACGGGTCGCCACCGGCAACCGAGGCAGCCCTCCAAACCAATCCGGTAAAAACCAGGGGGCGTGATCGTTCCAAACGGCCAAGGAACCCGGTAAAAAAGAGCAGATCGAACCACCGGTTAAGGGAAAAGAATTTTTATTGTCATAAATAATTTGATTTTATAAATTCAAAATATGCCCGAGACTCCACAACCACACCAGCGAGAAAATCCGAAAGTGGATAGCGAAGTAAAAAAAGAATTGAACTTAAAAGATTTTTTAAGGGAGAAGTTACGCATCTTGGATGAGGAAATGGAACATCCTGGATCGCATACTGCGGAATGTGCAGAATATGAAGATTTGAATGGCGCACATACTTTTTACGATACTTTACTCGAACGGCTTGACTTTGATTTTGACCTTAGCGGCAAAGATACTGAACTTCTAGAAGATGTTGCTACCTCTATTCCATCTAAGATTCCAGAAGGTGGCGATCCCACTCATATCATTATGAAGGCATTGCCGGTAATACAAGAATTTAGGACTCAAGCCATGTATCGTGATCTGAAAAAATTGATGAGTGCTGTGAAGCACGCATAAAATTTTTCAATCATCATTCCCTTTAAAAAGCAGAAACAACATTTCTGCTTTTTTGTCATTGATGTTTGACAGAAAACCAAAGTTGTGTTATGAATGAGCATTAAATTGCTTATTTTGCTAGGCATATTTAACAATGCTCTTTATCAATCATTTTCCTCAAATTGACTTACAGTTAGCATTGTATAGATCAGCACCAGGTCTTTAGAGTGCTTTCTGTAAATCAACCATAGTGGGGAGAAGAAACCCACTCTTGTCTGCCGATAGGTATCGGCAGATAGGAACAAAAAGGGCCAGAGTAAGCGAGGCCAACCAGCACGACCACGGGAACCTGTAATAATCCCGTTTGTAGTGCTGAGTAAACCGTTAGCACGATGTCGCAAGACTACTGTTATCGGACGCTGACCAAATGGTTGGGATGACAGGGGAAGAAAATGCAGCAGCTCTCTTTCGTCCGCACTGATAAAGGTACCCTCGTTGGCGTGATGCTCGGCAGCCTGGTCCTACTGGCCCTCGCCCGCTGCGGCAGCCCGGAGCAGACGTCTCCCGTCGACATGGCCACGCCAACGGCGTCGCCGACCTGTGAGCAGCAGTACGCGCTCCTCAAGGGGAAGCGTGCGAGCTGCGGGCCGACCGGGACCGCCCAGACCGAGTTCGAGTGCGACACCATCACAGTGCCCGAGGCAGTCAAGTCAGCCACCAGCGGCTGCTACCTCGTCTGCCAGAAGAAGGGCGGCGGGCTGGTCACCCTGTACAAGCCCTTCCTCACGGGAGGTGTCGTGTACACGCAGCTCAAGGACGTCCCCATCGACGACCCGGCCCGCGAGGCACGGGCCTGCCCCTTCTTCAACTAACGAACCAGCCTTCTGAAGCCCACCTGTCCGCCAGGACAACCCGATGGGCGTCAGCAAGCGAAGCAGACCCCATCTCCATTTTCTTCTAAAGTTTTATTTAGAGGCGAATGGAGGGTCTGCTTTTTTGTTCAAAAATTTGCTGCCACTGGTGAAATCTACTACGATTTCACCGCGATCAAACGCGTGAAAAATTATCCATTGTCAACGATCACGCCCCCTGGTTTTTACCGGATTGGTTTGGAGGGCTGCCTCGGTTGCCGGTGGCGACCCGTAAAATGTTCGAACAATTTGTAAGATACCGAGCCAGATAGGATCAACATCAGCGAAAGCTGGTGTTTTTCCTTTATTCACGGGCTCTTTTGGCGGTTCGAAAGTTTTATTTTCGGGTATTTTTTCTCCCAACATCTGCATTACTCGCATAGAGATCATTTTGAAGGCTTTGTCCCATGAAATCTCGATATTTTTGCCATTTATCGTTGGGTTCGAAAATAAAAGGGACAATAACAGCTTCTTATCATCGACCATCTCAAGAGTGCTTCGGTTCAGGTAAATTTTCCGTGCTTCCTTGGCCATTTGTAAAAATGTTGATCCCATATCGTAGTACTTGAGGTTGGCATTCTTGTGCTTGTTCAAAGTATCCATGATCTCCTCCTGCTCGAGCTTGTACTGCGCGTACTTTTTCTGATAGAAGTCCTCACTGATTTTGCCATCAATCTTGTCGTCGTAGATTTTATCCAGTCTCTGCGTCGCTACGGTATAGCGTCGGTCGAGCTCTCCGGTCGCTTTCTCTCTGAATTCTATCTCCTCGCTATGGTTTTCCTTTAGCTCTGAATTACGAAACCCCTCAACCCACTCACCACTAACTTTTTTAAACCAAACCAAAAATTATTCACCACCCTGGTGAGTTTTTTAATTCAAACAATGCGCCACCCATTGAAACGCCTTTTAAAAACCTGTCGTCGCTCGT
>JAHFHZ010000042.1 GCA_023246715.1 Candidatus Magasanikiibacteriota bacterium
GTGTAGTTGCCAACCACATCATTTCGGCAAAAAAATCCTGCTCACCTTGGTTGGCGTATTAGTGGTATATTTGGTTTGTTTGGTCTGGACCATGGTTGTGCTCAACATTAAAAAATATAAATTTGTCGGGCGAGCCGATCGTCCCGAACACACCATTACCGTGACCGGCTATGGCAAAGTAACCGGCAAGAATGATATCGCCGTTACAACGCTTGGTTATAGCAATGTCGATAAAGATGTCGCCGCCGCTCAAAAAAATAACCAGCAGGTGATGAATCAAATCATGGCTGATTTGGCCAAGCTCGGCATCGCCGAAAAAGATTTAGAAAGCAATTATTCGGTCGCTCCCGAGTATAATTATACGGGGGTCAAAGGTCAGGAATTGCTGGGCTACCGCGTTACCAACAGCGTCACCATAAAAATTCGTGATCTTTCCAAAATTTCCGCCATCTTATCATTTGCCGGTAAATATGGAGCCAATCAAGTAGGCGGGTTGAATTTCACGATCGACGAACCAGAGGCGCTCAAAGACGAAGCCCGTCAGGAAGCCTGGGCTGATGCCGCGTTCAAGGCGCAAAAATTAGCCGCCGCGCTGGGAGTGCGCATGGTGGCGGTAGTTTCGTATAGCGAAGATGGTGGGGGGACTGGGTACCCAATTTATTACGATCGTATGGCTGTGACGCTTGGAGCCGAGTCGTCCATGGGCCCTACGCCAATTGCCTCGGGTGGCCAGGATGTTTCCATGAACGTCAATATTACCTACGAAATCGTGCCGTTGCAGCGCTAGTCAATAAGTTTAAAATCAAGAGCCCTGGCTATTTCGGGGCTCTTTTTAATTGCCTGGCGCTATGGTATAATTTGCAAATAAAATGCTTACAATTCACTTGTGTTAATTGTTGAGTCTATGAAAATTAAGCAAATTACGGCGCGGGAAATTCTGGATTCGCGGGGTAATCCCACGGTCGAAGGAAAAGTAGTGCTTGAAAATGGCGTGGTGGGTATTGCTAAAGTTCCTTCGGGGGCGTCCACTGGCACCCATGAAGCGTTGGAATTGCGCGATGGAGGTAAGCGGTATGGAGGCAAAGGTGTTTTGAGAGCCGTTAAAAATGTCTGTACTGTTATTCATCCTGCCTTGCGCGGTTTGGATGTGCGTCAGCAACGTATGCTTGACGATCGAATGCGCGCCCTGGATGGTACGCCGAATAAATCTCGCTTGGGGGCCAACGCGATTTTAGCTGTTTCACTTGCGTGCGCGCGCGCCGGGGCTCTCGCGTCGAATGCGCCACTGTACGGCTATTTGCGTCAGGTATTTGCCTGGCCAGAGAAAAATTTTCGCCTCCCGGTGCTCGGGATGAATATTTTAAATGGCGGCCGGCACGCCGATAATGGCCTGTCCATTCAAGAATTCATGATTTTCCCTCGTCATAAACTCCTGCGTGAGCGGGTGCGGATGGGTTCGCAGGTATTTCATTCATTGGCCAATCTCTTAAGTCAAAAGGGCTATGCCACCGCTGTTGGCGACGAAGGCGGGTTTGCCCCCGGCCTGGCCAACAACGAACGCGCGCTCCAATTGATTATCGAAGCGATTAAATTGGCTGGCTGGGAGCCCGGTAAGCATATTTTTATTGGATTAGATATCGCCGCGTCAGAATTTTATCGGCACGGCAGTTATTATTTTTTAGGGAAAAAACAAGGCTGGCGGCCAGCAAAAATGATTGATTTGTTAGTTGGCTGGGTAAAAAAATATCCAATTATTTCAATCGAAGACGGCTTGGCCGAAGACGATTGGGAACAATGGCGCGTGCTCACCAAACAGCTTGGCAAAAAAATAACGCTGGTAGGGGACGATCTATTTGTCACGAACCCAGAACGTATTGCTCGCGGTATCAAAGAACACGTGGGCAACGCGGTCTTGATCAAGGTGAATCAAATCGGGACGTTAACCGAGACGTTTGATGCAATTTCGTTAGCGCGTAGTCATGGTTATCAGATTTTTGTTTCTCACCGGAGCGGCGAAACGAGTGATACCTTCATTGCCGATCTGGCCGTAGCCGTGAATTCAGAATTTATCAAAACCGGCTCAATGTCACGTTCCGAACGCGTCGAAAAATATAACCGGCTCATGGAAATTGAGCAGGAGCTTGGCCTGTAACCGTGTTCGCTATGGCCCCATCAAAACCAACGCTCTTGATTATCCTTGACGGCTTCGGCTTACCGTCAGCCGGAAAGAAAGAAACCGTCGTCACCGCCAAGAACATGCCGAACTTTTTTTCGTGGTGGAAAAAATTTCCGCATGCCGAGCTCATCGCCAGCGGTGAAGCGGTAGGGCTGTTCAAAGGGCAAGAAGGCAACAGTGAGGCTGGGCACCTCAACCTGGGGGCCGGGCGCGTGGTTAAGCAAGACGCGCGCTATATTTCCGATGCCATCGCCGACGGCACGTTCTATAAAAATGGCGCGTTTCGCCAGGCGGCGCATCATCTCAAAAAGTATAATACGGCGGCGCACGTGGTAGGGTTATTATCGAATCATAATAGCGCGCATTCTTCGCCCGAGCATCTCTACGCGCTTCTGGAATTTTTGGCGCGCGAAAAAATTACTAAAGTTTATTTACATTTATTCACCGATGGCCGCGATTCTGGCACCCACGACGCTATCCAGCATCTTAAAAAATTAGAACAACATTTGCGGGGCTCGGAACATATCGCCTCAATGATGGGTCGGCTCTACGGCATGGATCGTAATAAAATTTGGAACCGGATCAAAAGCGCCTACGAGGCTGTTGTCATTGGGCGGGGAATGCACCAGGCCCCGACCGCTCTGGCCGCTTTGGAGCAGGGTTACAATCGCGGCGAAACCGATGAGTTTATCCAACCAACCGTTATTCCCGTTAAAGGGCGCCTGGTGACCATTGCCAATAACGATGCTGTGTTCTTTTTTAATTTACGCAGCGATCGCGCCCGCGAGTTTACCAAAGCCGTTGTTCAGCCAGATTTTGAAAAAATAAACCCGGGCGCCTTTAAGCGCGAGCGGGTTCCTAAAAATATTCGCTTCGTGGCCATGACCGATTTCGGCCCGGATTTGCCGGGAGTCTTAACTGCTTTCCCCAGCCGGGATATCCCCAACAGCCTGGTAGTCGCCTTGTGCCCTCGGCGGCAGTTATATATTGCTGAATCCGAAAAGTTCGCTCATATTACCTATTTTTTTAACGGCGGTTATGCCCAGCATTTTTGCGACGAAGAGTGGGTAAAAATAGCTTCCGCTCGCGTCGCTGATTTCGACGGCCAGCCGGCGATGCAGGCTACTGCCATTGCCGATCGCGTAGTGCAAGCTCTGGAAAAAGAAAATTTTGAGTTTATCGCGGTTAATTTTGCCAACGCCGATATGATTGGTCATACTGGTAACGCCACGGCCGCGCAGGAAGCTGTGCGGGTGTTGGATCGTGAGCTTGGCCGGGTGATCGATGCTTTGCTGCGCGTCGGTGGCAACGGTTTGCTTACCGCCGATCATGGGAATATTGAACAACTGATTGACAAAAAGACCGGCGAGGTTGATACTGAACATTCCACCAATCCCGTGCCGTGCATTATTTTTGCGCCCAAACAACAACTATCCGCCTGGAAGCTGGCCACCGGCCGTAAGTTGCCTGGAGCCAAACTGGCTAATGTCGCGCCCACAATTTTGAAAATGATGGGTTTGGCAAAACCCAAAGAAATGAGCGCGAAAACTTTGTTCTGATTTCGTCTTTGTAACCGTATGGCTTATCACTACAAACCGGTAGTTTTGGTAATTTTCGACGGCTGGGGCGTTGCCCCGCCGAGCGAGGGTAACGCGCTCACCCAAGCCATGCTGCCCAGTTTTAACGAATACATTCGCACGTACCCCGTTTCAACTCTGTACGCCTCGGGCATGGAGGTCGGCATTATGCCCGGCGAAATGGGTAACTCCGAAGTCGGCCACCTCAATATCGGGGCCGGGCGCGTTTACTATCAATCCTGCCCGCGCATCAATCAGGCAATTAGCGGCGGAGAATTTTTTACCAACGCCGCGCTTAAGCAAGCGGTGGATCAAGTAAAGAAAAATAAATCCAAGCTGCATCTGATCGGCTTGGTAGGGAATGGCAACGTGCACGCCAGCAACGATCATTTGTACGCCTTGCTTGAACTATGCGCGCGCGAAGGCTTGGGCGATAGAGTTTTTATCCACGCTATTTTGGACGGCCGGGATTGCGTGTTTAATTCCGGCAAAGAATTTATCACCGAGCTTTTGGCTAAGACCAAAGAGCTCCAAGCTGGCAAAATCGCCACGCTTTCGGGTCGCTATTTTGCCATGGATCGGGACAATCGTTGGGATCGCGTGGAAAAAGCGTATCGGGCCATTGCCGAAGGAGTAGCCGAGCGCACCGCCATCGATCCGCTGCAGGTTATTAACGCGGCCTATGAGCAAAAAAATTACGACGAAGAATTTATTCCTACCGTGCTCACCGCCGGTGGTAAGCCGGTAGCCACCGTTGGCTCGGGTGATGCGGCAATTTTTTTCAATTTTCGTCCCGATCGCGCGCGCGAGCTCACCCAGGCGTTCGTTTTGCCCGGGTTCAATAAATTTGAGCGCGCGTATATTAACGAACTTTGTTTTGTCACCATGACTGAATATGAAAAAGAATTACCGGCCGTGGTGGCTTTTTCGCCAGTGGTAGTAACCAACTGCCTAGCCGAAGTGGTGAGCAAAACTGGTCTTAAGCAGTTACATATCGCTGAAACCGAAAAATACGCCCACATTACGTTTTTTTTAAACGGCACTGTTGAAGACGCGTTCCCCGAAGAAGCACGCGTGTTGGTGCCATCGCCCAAAGTCGGCAGTTATGCCGAAACGCCAGAGATGTCGGTTAAAACTATTGTCAAAGAAGCGGTAAAGGGGATTGACAGTGGCAATTACGGGCTCATCGCGATTAATTTTGCGAATCCGGATATGGTTGGCCATACCGGCAATCTGCCCGCCACCATCGCCGCTTGCGAGGCCGCCGACGCCGCCTTCAAAGAAATTGTCGATCACACACTCGCTCAAGGCGGTGCCGTGATTATGACCGCCGACCATGGCAATGCCGAAGAAGTTGTTAATCTGCAGACGGGCGAAATGGATAAAGAACACTCCACCAACCCCGTGCCACTTTTAATTATTGCTAAAGAATTCGCTGGCCAGGCTGGCCCCGGCGGCGACGCGCCCGAAGGGGATTTGAGCCTGCTGGCACCCGCCGGTATGTTAGCCGATGTTGCCCCAACGGTGCTACGCCTCATGGGGCTCG
>JAHFHZ010000020.1:0-1279 GCA_023246715.1 Candidatus Magasanikiibacteriota bacterium
AAAGACTTCAAAATAACCCTGTACAACAGGGTTATTTATACTATATGATGAACGTTACGATGCGGGTATCTCAAAAAAATAATATGAAAAACAAACAAAAAGAAAACACCGTTGTTATCTATCAAGCCGCTAATGGGGCCATTGAGCTCCGTGGTGATTTTGGCAAAGAGACGATTTGGGCAACTCAAGCCCAAATTGCTCAAGTTTTTGCTATTGAGCGTTCAGTAGTCACTAAGCATATTGCTAATATTCTGACCACGCAAGAGGTTGATGAAAAAAGCAATGTGCAAAAAATGCACATTCCTAATTCGGATAAGCCGGTCGGATTTTATTCTCTCGATATTATTCTCGCTGTTGGTTACCGGGCAAATTCTGGACGTGCCATTGAATTTAGAAAATGGGCCACCAAAACACTCCGCGAGCACATCACCAAAGGCTACACCATCAACCGCAAACAGATCGGTAAAAATTACGCTGCCTTTATGAAGTCGGTGGGGGATATCCAATCCCTTTTACCGGAGGATGTCACGCTGGACCCCAAATCTGTCTTGGAACTAGTCAAAGAATTCGCGAGTACCTGGATATCGCTTGATGCCTATGACAAAGAGGCGTTGGAAGTAATGGGCAAGACCAAAAAGTTCGTTACCCTTACCGGTGAAGAATTAACCAACGCCATAGATAATCTGCGTAGCGAGCTGGTCAAAACAGGAAAAGCAACCGCCCTGTTCGCGCACGAACGAGCGATGGGCAGCATCGCGGGCATTGTCGGCAATGTCATGCAGTCATTTGGAGGCAAAGCGGTTTACGACACGATAGAAGTGAAAGCTGCGCACCTGCTGTATTTCATGGTGAAAAATCATCCGTTTACCGACGGCAACAAACGTTCGGGCGCGTTTGCGTTTGTCTGGTTTTTGCGCAAAGCTGGCATAAAGGGAGGTCGGAATATCAATCCGGCCAGTTTGACCGCGCTTACACTCCTGGTGGCTGAAAGCAAGCCGAAAAAGAAAGAGCAGATGGTGGCTCTCATAACACAACTACTGCGGTAGGTTTGTAAAGCACCATGCAATTGTGGGTCTGGATAAAATGCGTAAAGGCATGCGTTGCCCGTGCTATTGGGCGGGGTTGCCCTCACCGCTAAGATAAAAATACCTCTACAAAGCCCCGCGCTCCCAAACTGGCGCTCATGGTGCCCGCGCGTAATTTTACCACGGGGCAGAGGCCGCCCATTAATCCGCTCGGATATTTTTGTATAGCTTACAAAGCATTTTTTATAGAAAAT
>JAHFHZ010000020.1:1289-9408 GCA_023246715.1 Candidatus Magasanikiibacteriota bacterium
GGCTTTGTTGCATAAATAAACATTTCAACGGTATCATACGGTGACCGGCAGCGTTAGCTGCCCGACACCAACCGTATGCCTAAACAAAAAGGAAAAAAGGACAGTTCCGCCAAGCACCAGCCCCGATCAGACAAGAAAAAGAAACACAAAGTGATCAACTGGCACGACTACAATGAGGCCTTGAAACAACGCGGTAACATTGAAGTCTGGGTTGAACAGGGTTTGGCTGAGGTGTGGGTGGAAACGCCAGAGGACGGCAAAAGGAAAGTCGGTGGCCAGAAAAAATACAGTACGGTGGCGATTACCACGACCCTCCGGTTGGGCGCAGTCTTTCATCAAAGATTACGCCAAACCGAGGGGTTTGTGACCGGCATATTTCGTGTAATGAACTTAGGCCTTGACGTGCCAGATTTTTCAACGCTCTCGCGCCGGGGCGCCGCCAATGAGGTATCGCTGAAAGTGAGCGCGGTAGAGAAAACTATCGCCATCATGGATTCGACCGGCCTTAAGGTCTACGGCGAAGGCGAATGGAAGGTTCGGCAACATGGCTACAGCAAACACCGTACCTGGCGTAAGTTTCATCTCGACGTTGCTCCGAACGGTGAAATTCGAGCTGTAGAATTAACCGGCAATGCTGTTGCCGACAGCGCGGCAGTCAAGAATCTCCTCGTCAAAGAAACGGCTCGCGTCACTGGTCTCGTCGGCGATGGCGGGTACGACAAACGGGTTGTATACGCCATCTGTCAGGAGCAGAACATCACCGACGTTCGTATTCCACCACAGCGCAATGCCAAGATTTGGATTCATAGCAACTGCAAAACCGTACCGCACCCTCGCGATCAGAACCTCAGAGAGATACGGAAAACATCACGTAAAAAATGGAAAGAACAGATCAAATACCACGTCCGTTCTCTTTCGGAGAATATCTTTTTTCGCTACAAAACTATCTTTGGCGACCGCCTGTCTGCTCGCAATTTCCCTGGGCAGAGCACAGAGGTGGTGGTCAAAGCCGGAATCCTCAATCGAATGCGGCTTCTGGGGATGCCCCAGACCGTGGTCGTGGCTTAACAACGAACCAAAAAGGAGGAGGTTTGTTTACAGTTTTATTCATGCAACAAAGCCACTGAAAAATATGCTAAATACTTCTCTCCACGATCAATACCAATAATATTTATAGCGGATTCACCAACAATAAGCTTGTTAACTTTTTGATTAATTTTCTTATTCTCTTCGGCTTGAGCATTTAACACAATAGGGCAGTGAAAAAATATCTTGTCCTCGGCATATCGTTTATTTACTACGACTTGTTTACCATTATTATCTTTTCGCGTTGGTAGATTATCTGTCTTTGGCCTAAAAAATATTTCGCCTCCTCCACTAAGTTTTAAGATGGGACTCTTAAGATTCCTTTCATCAAAAAGCATTTTAAAATAAGTTGTGTGAAGATTCTCTTTGCCTGGTTTTTTATTTTCTTGAGAAAAATCTTTATTATAAATCTCAAAAAGATATAACTTTCCTTGATTTACGCATCCATGCACATACTCCTCAGAAATTTTTCTAAAATCAATTTTATACATTCTCCCCTCAACCTCATTATAAAATTCATTCAAATTCTTAAAAGACTTTTTAAGCAAGTCATTAAGTATGAAGATGTCACCGTACTGAGTAACTAAAGCTGTTTTATAAAAATTGATTAATTTTTGTAGTTTATTTTGATCAAAAACCATCTCTTTATTTTGTTTTTTATTATCTTGATACCTATCAAATTCATCTTTTATACTAAGGATATCCTGAGTAACTGAAAGTTTTTCCTTATTGCTTGCAGCAAAAATAATTCTTGGAAGCTGCCTAAAAATGTTGTTAAGCTGCTTATATTCCATTTTCTGATAAGAACTCAGATGTGTATTTTTATAAATTTCTGGAAAAAGGGATTCTTTAAAAATATTATGATGCCCCTTCTTCATAACTCCAAGAAAATACTTTTTTTCTTTTTTAAAAATAAGACAAAAATTATCTTTTTCCTTACTAACATCCCACCCTTCCATAAGATGCCCATTTTCAAAATTCAATTTCCACTTATCCTCATTAAACGATTTTTTAGTAACATAATTTCTAAATTCATTGTAATAATTAATTATCTTAAAATTATCATCAAAATAATAGGCATTAAACGCTTGATAAAAAAGTAGATCACTTTCTATATTAACAACCGGCTTCTTGTCCTTCTCTAAGGCAAAATACCTCATCATCTGATAAACGAGCAAAGAAGCATCGCAATACTTTTTTAATATTTCAATCTGCCTAAATCCCTCTTCACCTTCTTTTCTCTTTTTACTAATTTCTTTCAAACATACCAATTCTTTTACTTTTTCTTCCTCTTCTTTATATTGCCTAAATGCCTTTTTAAATTCACCGTAGATAATAGCAACTAAACCAGCAAAATAATCTTTTTTGGGTAAACCATATTCCTCAATAACCTCTTTTTTAAAGAGAGCATCAAGCGTCGGCTTATTCTGCTCATCAGAACCACTGAACGCAAGAGCCCCTTTCAACCCCTCAAATGATACAAAATCTTTTGACCTATCATCTTGTTTATACTTTCGTATCGTACTCCAATTAATAAAAAATTTGTTTGAAAGCGTATTTAAAGCCCGTGAAGAAAGATAAATTTTATTTAGATCATAATTTTCTGTATGACCAAAAAAATCTTCAATGATAGAAAGCGCAACCTTGTTCTTTTTTTGATTCATCTTAATAAAATCTGGAAGGTGTTTTGTTACCAGTTCAGCATCGCTCTTAATACTAATCAAATTATCTTCGTCTTGCTTCTCTCCCAATATCTGCCTATAAAGAATTTTAAATAGGGGAAAATCACTCTTTTTAAAATTTTCGTCGGACTGCTTCTTTTGCCTATGCAAATTAATAATTTTATTCACTTCGCCAATTATCTCGTTATATAGATTAATATCTTCCTGTAAGAGGCATTTATTATAAAAAGCGGTGTCCATTATTTGCTCAAAAGAAGCGCCCGTCTCTTGTTTAACTCCAGAAAAATTAATCCCACTTTTTTTATATTTATGTAAATACGTATTGATGTTATCGCAAAAACATAGTAAATTTTCATCAACAATTCTGGTCGAGATGGCTGTCGCCGTCCCATCATCTTTGTAAAAATTGGATCTCGTTTGGCTAAAATGACTAAAATAGGTAAAAAAATGATCGAAACTCTCCATGATCGTTCGGGATTCTGGAAATTTATCTTTTAAAACTTCTAAAATACCCACCTCGGTTAATATCTCATGGCCGTCTTTCTTAAATTCTGCCTTGCCTTTATAGGCAACTTTCCAAGCATTACCCCTACTATCAAAAAGATTTAGAACTTGTGTCTTAATTTTTTGAGCACAAGATTCAAAATTTTTCCTTGCATCCTTATCCGTCTTATTAGCTTTGTATTTTTGAAGGAAATTAAAATATTCTTCCAAGCCACTAATTGAGGCACCTGTTAGTGCTTCAATCACGAATTCCCTATGTAAACGATCAAAAAAGACTTTTGCTTTATGGTAATTCTCATCAATCTGCTTGTCGTTCTCAAGTACACGATTTTCCTTAAGCATCTGAAGTGTCTTACCTACAGGCTTAAGCTCAAATTTTAAGGTTTTTGAGACAGAATATTGATTGGTAAAATTTTGAAACACGCTCTGAATCTTCATAATTATACTGATAATATTTTATAAAATGAGCCCGAACCTGGAGCCCTCTTAACTCCTTCACTTTTTATAATATACCATAAAACCCCTTCTTCAAGGGCATTATAACATATACGGAGGGCAGGGAGCCCTCTAGGGGTTATTCGAACGCGCTCCCTGCGGTCGCTTCACGAAAACCTTCGGGTTTTCGTGGGCTTTCCTCGGCAAGTAAGAAACTTCGTTTCTTACCATCTTCCGTTCGAATCCACCCCTACCATATAACAAAACAGCCCTACACGTAGGACTGTTTTGTTATGCGGAAGGAGAGGGATTCGAACCCTCGATACCTTTCGGTATACGCGCTTTCCAAGCGCGCGCCATCGACCACTAGGCGACCCTTCCGTGTGTTGTTGGTGAAACCGGGATTGCTTCGCTATGCTCGCAATGACAGGCTGGTTGGAATGACAAGTTATTATGCCTTTTTTTGCGACTGCTTCATTTTAGAGTAAATGAACCAAGCAGTCAACCCGGCCAAAAGCGCCAACATCCCCCATTGCGCGGGAGTGAGGTATAGGTAGCGGGCATCGCTCATCGGCAGATCGGTAGCGCGCAAAAAATCCAACCCAAAGCGAACAACGGCGTAACTGCCTGCCAAGAGCACGGCAACCAGACCGCTGCCCTTTTGGGATAATTTTTTAAACAACAACCAAAAGACAAAAAATAGAATAAATCCAACAATGGATTCGTACAGCCCCAGATCATGCCGGGCACCATCGGGATACCGCGTGGCCAGGGCAAAATGGCTAAAGGTGCCGGGGTGGTCATGTATCAAAAAACAGCCAAGGCGGCCAACCCCCCAGCCCAGCGCGAGCGATAAGCTGCCGATATCCGCATAGCGGGCAAATTCGGCCCGGGTAAAGCGGCGGTACCAGGCAAATAGGCCAGCCGCCGCGAGGCCGCCCATAAACCCGCCGAGCGACGATAACCCACCCTGCCAGACTTTGAATATATCCACTGGATTGGCGGCGTAGTAGACGGGTTCGTAAAATGCCACGTGCACCAGCCGGGCGCCGACAAACGCGCCGAGCATGGCATACAGCCCCAAGTCTAAAAATACTTCCATCGAGAGAAATTGTTTTTTTACCTGTCGAGCGCCAAATAGCAAGCCCAGCAAGAGGCCAAGCGCCACCAAGAGGCCCCATACCTGAATGGTGACGGGGCCGAGTTGAAAGGCGTTAATTTGGAAAAAAGGAATCATGAGTAATGCGAACAATTTTATGCTCAACCAGCTCATTTCAAAACTGTCATTCTCACCCCCACTTTCGTGAGGGTAAACTCCGGTGGGAACCCAGGTTTGGTTTACCGGCTGGATTCCCGCCTGCGCGGGAATGACCGAGGTTGATTTTAACCAATTCTATTTACTTCAAATATTCCAACACTTCTTCGGGGGTGTCGATGATTTTTACGAATACTTCATCCATGTGCGAGATAGTCCGAAATTTTACATGGAGTTGGTGAATAAACTTGAGCAGCGGTTCCCAAAATTTGCGGCCGTAGAGGATGGTCGGGACGGGGGGAATTTTTTGAGTTTCCTGCAAGGTTAAAATTTCAAACAGCTGGTGGAGGGTGCCAAACCCGCCCGGGAAAAAGACAAAGGCTTTGGAGGGTGAGGTGATCATGAGTTTGCGCACAAACGGAAAGAAAAAGCCCATGGATTTGGTAAGGTAAGGATTCGTGCGCTCGCTCCCGGCGGAACGCATGTTCAGGCCGATTGATTCGCCGCCGTTTTCAAAGGCACCTTTGTTGGCGGCTTCCATAATGCCCGGGCCGCCGCCGGTGGTAACTTCGTACCCACGCTCCGCCAACAATTTGCCGAGTTGGTAGGCCGCTTCGTAATACGGCGAACCGGGGGGGATGCTCTTGGTGCCCAAAACGGTGACTTCGTTTTTGAGCTGGGTTAAAAATTCAAAGCCCGAAACCAGCTCGGCCATAATCCGAAAAATGCGCCAGTCGGCACCGGTTTCGCAGAGCGGATTGGTAGACGCGTCGCCACAGATGTTGGGGCGATCCTGAAGATCTTTCACTAAGGCGTAGGCATCTTCGGCCGTGTCGACGATTTTCCAATTACTGATATCCGCTTCGGTGAGTGAGTGTACTTCGCCCACGGATTCGCTACGCAAGAAATCAAACACCGGCTGCCAGAACTCACTGCCCACAAAAATCATGGGAGAGTGTTCCATGTGGCCGAGCTCGATATAATCTGCGACTTCAAATAATTCATCGAGGGTGCCGAATCCGCCGGGAAAAAAGAAAAAAGCGTTGGCCGGCGAAGTGAGCATTACTTTGCGGGTGAAAAAATAGTAGAACGCAATTGCCTGTTTAACATACGGGTTGATGCGCTGTTCAAACGGCAGCTGGATATTGAGCCCGACGCTCGGCCCACCGGCGTTGAAGGCCCCCTTGTTCGCGGCTTCCATAATGCCCGGGCCGCCGCCGGTGAGGGTGGTAAACCCGCCCTTGGCAAGCAGCTTGCCTAAATCTTCGCCGATTTTATAATATTTATTATTCGGGGCAAGACGCGCCGAACCCAGAATAGTTACTTCACGGCTTAAATCAGTTAAGAACTGATAACCACTGACAAATTCCGAAATGATTTTAAAAATTTCCCAACTGTTTCGAAAATTAACGACTTCACCAGCCGTTTCGGGAACGTTGGTTAATTTGGCCTCTTTGAGTTCGATGGCTGATGGCATATATATGTAAAATGATTTTAGCAAAGTTACACTTTTGCGAATTGGTGGGCGATCTGCAGAATGCGGCCTTCGCCCAAGCGCGGGCCGATTAGTTGCATGCCGATTGGTAACCCCTCCGGGGTGGAGCCAGCGGGCATCGACAAAGCCGGAACACCAGCCAGCGACGCGGGGCTGACTAAAATATCTGCCAAATAGAGGGCCAACGGATCGTTTTGTTTTTCGCCTAATCCAAAAGCCGGACTCGGCGCGGTGGGCGCGAGCAGGGCATCTACCGAGGTAAACACCTCATCAAAATCTTGTTTAATGAGTGTGCGCACGGCCTGAGCTTTTTTATAATACGCATCGTAATAGCCAGCCGATAGCGCGTAGGTGCCAATGAGGATGCGGCGTTTGACTTCTTCGGGGAATCCGAGCGCGCGCGAACGACTGTACACTTCTTCGAGCGTCGTGCCGGGGGCGCGTACTCCGTAGCGCAAGCCATCAAGACGGGCCAGGTTGGAACTGTCTTCGCACGGGACAATAATATAATAGGTGGCGACCGCGTATTTGGTATGCGGCAGGCTCACCGGCACAAAGGTAGCACCAAGCGCGGTCAGGCGCTCGACCGTGGAATCAAAAACGTTTTGCACGGTCGGATTAAGTTCGGCAACTTCAAAATATTCTTTCGGGATACCAATTTTTAAACCAGTAATTGCTTGTTTAATTTCACGCAAATAATCCGGCACAGGGTCGGGCACGGTGGTGGCGTCACGGGAATCTTGCCCGGCAATGATATTCATGATCAAGGCAGCGTCAGCAGCGGTTTTGGTGATTGGCCCAACGGTGTCGAGCGACGAGCCCATGGGCATACTGCCGTAACGCGAGGTGCGGCCGTAGCTGGGGCGCAAACCAACCACGCCGCACAGGCTGGCTGGGTAGCGGATTGAACCGCCGGTATCTTCAGCAACGCTAAACAGGCACATATTATCGGCCACAGCCGCGGCCGAACCGCCACTGCTCCCCCCCGCGACTTTGCTCGTGTCGTAGGGATTTTTTACCGGACCGTACATGCTATTTTCGTTACTGGCGCCATGGCCAAAAGCATCGCAGTTGGTTTTGCCAACCAACACCGCGCCGGCCGCGCGTAAACGCGAAATTACCGTTGACTCAAACGGGGGCAGATAATTGTCTAAAATTTTAGCCGCTCCCGTGGAGCGAACACCCAGCGTGCAGATAGCATCTTTCACCGAGAACGGGATGCCGGTTAGCGGTTGAGCAGTACCGTTGGCCAGCGCTTGGTCGGCGGCCGCGGCCTCCGCAAACGCCAGCTCGTCGCTCACGGTGATAAAGGCGTTCAACTCGGAATCGCGCGCGGCAACTTGGCGCAAACAGGCTTCGGTCAGTTCCACGGCGCTGAATTTTTTAGCAGCTAAGCCTTCCTGGGCTTCGGTAACCGTGAGCTTATTGAGTTCCATATTTATTCGGCGCTATCGGGAGTAAAGACGCCTGGTACCAGTAGTCGGCCATTTTTGCTTTGCGAAAAGGAAGCGACCAACTGCGCGGTATTATCTGCTGTAATCGCCTTATCGGGACGAGTAATATCCGCCAGGCCGGTGACCTGGGCGGTTGGTTCAACACCGCTGGTGTCTACGTCGTTTAAAATATTCATATATTCAAGCACGGCCGAGATGGTGCTGGCGT
>JAHFHZ010000020.1:9419-17574 GCA_023246715.1 Candidatus Magasanikiibacteriota bacterium
CAATTTTTTGAACTTCTTCAGGGGTCAGCATAATGGCTCTTACTATACTACAGCGGAACAGACAAAACAATAATAACAGAACCATCATAGCTTGACAAAAGCCTGGTTTTACTGTTGTATGAGTACTCTCCCCAACATACGGAGGTCTTCCATGCGAGTGCCTATCCCGAGATATGTTCTGGTGTTCCTTTTGGCCGCCGCCCCGCTTTCGGGTGGCTGCGCCGAGGAAATCGTGAACCTGCGAACCTTGTCGCCTAATGAACAGGCGACGGCTGTTCAGCAGCTGCCCAACGGCTACTACCACGTGGGCGATGGCGCCAAGCTGCTGCTCCTCACCGATGAGAGCGACCGGCCGCTCGCCAGCTGCCCCGAGGGCGAGGAGGGCTTCGCCCCCGACGGCCAGCGCCCCGGCATTCAGATCTGCCACTTCAAAAAGTCCGCGGCAAGCGCCGCAACCTCATCGACAGTCGGGTCGCTTTGCCTCCACGTGGTGATCCAGGTGGGCAACGATCTCCATTGCGCCGACCAGTGCCCGGACGGCCAGGAGGCTGGCGAGAGCAAGCTCTGCTTGGCAGCCCCCGCGGTCAGTGAGGAGCAGCACTCCGACGACGATCCGCCGCCGAAGAAGCGCGGGCGCGGGCGACGGCACCACTAGGCAGAGCGAAGGAGACAATCAGATGCGAAGCGCCCTTGCTCTAGCGCCGGCCGCCGGATGGAGCTGATCCGGGAGATGAGCGCCACCAGCCCCACCTACGCCCCCTAGGCCATTCGACCACACCGACCCCCACCTTCTCTCTACCTGTGCGTTTAAAACTTAAACTTACAGGCAGAAGGATCTTGCGGGGTCGGTTTTCTTTTTACCTTCTTTTGTTATACTGTGTATTATAGAATTTATTTAGAGTTTTCCCAATTGTCATTCCCGCGAAAGCGGGAATCCAGACACTCACGTTTTTGGCTTACCCTGATTGGATTCCCGCTTTCGCGGGAATGACAGGTAATATTCAATCTCATTATACTGGCTAATTACAAATAGGATTTTGTAAAAACACTAAATGAGTTAATATGAAGATTTTTAATACTGCCAACGATACTGAAACCCAAGAATTTGGCAAAAAAATAGCCACCTCGTTAGAGAGCGGCAGTATTGTTTGTTTATACGGTGAACTTGGAGCAGGAAAAACCACTTTTACCAAAGGTCTGGCCACGGGCTTTGGCGTAAACACTACCATTACCAGCCCCACATTTACCCTGATGAATGTTTACCCGGTTTTGGACCACCCCGCTAGAATTACCACCCTGATACACATTGATACCTACCGCCTGAATAGCGCCCAGGAACTGCTGGATATTGGGGTGGAAGAATACCTGGGCCAGCCAGGCACGGTCACGGTTATTGAGTGGCCGGAAAAAATTGCCGAACTGCTCCACGGTAGAACTATCACCAGCATACGGTTCGCGCACGCCGAACACGGGCGGACTATAGAGCTGGAAGAAAAAAAATTACTTCTTTAGATACTTCTTTCCCCATAGTTCTTTGGGAAAGTATTCCTGCTCAACTGGCTCTGTGAAATCAGGGTTATATTTATAATTTTTGCCATAGCCGATATTTTTCATCAGCTTGGTGGGCGCGTTGCGCAAATGCAAGGGGACACCGAGGTGCGAGGTGTTGCGGGCGTCTTCGGCAGCCGCTTGGTACGCCGTATATAACAGGTTAGATTTGCTGGATTTAGCGCAATACACCACCGCCTGGGCCAAGTGCACCGCGCATTCTGGGTAGCCAATTTTATGACAGGCATCGTAAGCAGTGCTGGCCTGGATCATGGCTTCACTATTGGCCATCCCGATATCTTCGCTGGCGAAGCGCAAGACGCGCCGAGCGATGTACAATGGGTCGGCTCCACCCTCGAGCATTCGGGCCAGCCAGTAGAGCGCCGCGTCGGCATCCGAGCCGCGCATTGATTTATGTAGGGCGGAAATGGCGTTGTAAAATTCTTCACCGCGCTTATCAAAAATAAGATGGGTTTTTTGCAGGGCCTCTTTAACCGCTTCGGCGCTAAGTTGCTGCGTGCTTTTTTTGCGGGGCAATCCTAATACCGCCACCTCAAGAGCGTTGAGCGCCACCCGCGCGTCGCCGCCGGAAAGTTCCGCCAATAGCCCGAGGACGTCTAAACTAGCTTGAACACTAAATGTACCCAATCCCCTTTCGGTATCGCCGAGCGCTTGCTCAAGGATGCTGACCAGATCGGTAGAATTGAGTGATTCTAAAACAATAACCCGGGAACGCGACAATAGCGCCCCAACGATTTCAAACGAGGGGTTTTCGGTGGTGGCGCCAATCAGAATGACATCTCCTTTTTCCACGGCGGGCAAGAGTGCATCTTGCTGAGCTTTATTCCACCGATGGATTTCATCGACAAACAAAATCGTGCGCTGCTCTTTGGCGCGGCGCTCCCTTGCGGTCTGAATTATTTTTTTTAATTCTTCCTTGCCACTGACAACTGCCGACAGGCTGACGAATACCGCCCCGACAGCCCCGGCCACCAGGTGCGCCAACGTGGTTTTGCCTACTCCGGGTGGGCCCCACAAGATAAGCGATGGTAGTTCCCCCGCCGCGATCAGGCGGCGCAAAAGCGCGCTTGGCCCGGCGATTTTGTGCTGCCCCACAAATTCGGCAAAGGTGCGTGGACGCAAACGTTCGGCCAGAGGTACGGCTGAGGAAAGGTTTTTTTGCGAGACATCTTTTGTCATACCCACCCACGCAAATGACTTAACGCCCAACTGATGAGACGCCGGAACCACTGCCCGGAACGGCGATGGGCTTCGGTAAAGGGTACCGCCCGCTGCTTCCAATTTTCTAAAATGGCGTTGAGATCTTTAATCATGGCCGGATCGCTCAAGACCACGGCGGATTCTTCGTTGTGTAAAAAACTGCGAGCAGTGATGTTCATGCTGCCGACCAAGGCTGTATGCCCGTCCACCGTCAGCGCTTTGCTATGGTTCATGCCGGGCAACAAAAATAATTTGGCGCCTACCGCTACCGTGCGCCGCCAAAAATGTTCTGCCATGCGGCTCATGAAACTGTGATCGGATTGGAGCGGCAGCAAAATATGCACTTCCACCCCCCGCCGACAGGCCGCGCGGATTTGGGCAATAAATTGTAAATCCGGGGTGTAGTAGGGTGAAACAAATTGCACCCGCGTACGCGCTTGCGCCAGCGACCGACGGTATAATCGCCGCCAGGCCAAAGCGTTACGCCCCGAAAAAGGTGAGGTCATAATAAAACGCACGGCCCGCTGCCAATAGTTGGCGGTGCGACCGGAGCGCAACGCTTGCCGGAGGCTTTTTAAGCGATGCTTGGATCCGCCTGAACGAAGATAGTTTTTAATAAAACCTTCCAGGAGTACCGCCACGCCTGAACCATTAATCTGCAAATGCAGGTCATCCCAATCCCGCGCCGGCTCCCAGATATTCACCCCGCCAATAAACGCTGTGGCGTGATCCACCACCAGCACCTTGCGATGATTGCGAAACCAAACCCGACGCAGCCAGGTGCGCGGGTTCCACCCCGGCCCCAGGCGGTGATAGCGCAGCAACTCAATTCCAGCGATTTTAAGCTCGGCTTCGGCGGCGTTGGATAACCCATAACTACCCAAACCGTCTACAACCAGGCGCACGTCTACCCCGGTACTGGCTCTTTCTTTTAGAGCTTCAATAAAACAGCGGCCCACGGCATCATCGTGAAACGCATAGACTTCCCAGTACACAGAACGCTTGGCTGCCGAGACGGCTTTGAGCATTGCTTCCCAGGCTGACTGAGTAGTGGAATAAAATTGATAGCTAACCGACATAGTATTACTGACTCTCCTGGCTATAGTAGTTACCGTGCTCTAAGCTGTCAAACAGGGTGATTGACCCCTCAAAGCGGCTTCTGTTATGATCAGCAGGATTGTTTCACTCAATTATACAACATAACCGCCTGCCATATTTTATGTTTGAAGCTGTCCGCAAGGCTATTGCAGAAATCCGCGCCGGAAAAATGGTGATTGTAACCGATGACCGCAGCCGTGAAAACGAGGGTGATTTGATAATGGCCGCGAGCCTAACCACGCCTGAGCGAGTGAATTTTATGATCAGTCGAGGGCGCGGGCTGGTGTGCGTAGCGATCATGCCGGAGCGGGCAACCAAACTAGCCCTTGAGCCTCAAACCACCCACAACACTTCTTCTTTTCAAACTAATTTTACTATTTCGGTAGATAAGGCAATGGTTGGACAAACCGGCATCAGCGCGCAAGATCGCTGCGAAACAATCCGGGCGCTTGCCAGCCAACGTTCTACCCAGGCCACGTTTCACCGCCCGGGCCACGTGTTCCCACTGCTGGCGAACGCCCAGGGCGTGCTCGGGCGACAAGGGCACACCGAAGCCGCCGTTGATCTGGCCCGTTTGGCTGGCTTACCCCCGGCCGGGGCTTTGTGTGAAATTTTGAATAAGCGTGGCTTGGCGGCCACCGCGAGCGAATTAACCCGGTTTGCCAAACAGGAGCGACTGGCAAAAATTAGCATTGCCGAGTTACGCGCGTTTCGCTTGGCGACCGAGCAAGTGCTAGTCAGAACCATTACCACTCGCCTGCCTACCCGCTACGGCAATTTTAAACTACATTTGTATCGCGATCAGGCGGCGCAGGCGGAATGTGTGGCGTTAGTGTTAGGCCGACCGAAGAGCCATACAGCCGTTTTGGTACGGATTCAATCTTCGTGCCTGACCGGAGAAGTGTTGTATTCGGAACGCTGCGACTGCCGGGGGCAGCTGGACAAAGCAATGGAAGAAATTGCCAAAACCGGCAACGGCGTGGTGATTTACTTGGCGCAAGAAGGTCGCGGAATCGGGCTCGGCGCTAAACTGGCAGCGTACGCCCTGCAAGATCGCGGGCTCGATACCGTTGAAGCCAACGAACGTCTGGGGTTCGCCGCCGATCAACGCGAATTCTACGCCGCCGCGCACATTTTAAAAGATTTAAAGCTGACGAGCATTACCCTGCTCACAAACAACCCCCAAAAACTAGCAGCCCTGCAAGCGGCCGGATTAGTAGTGAAGCGCCACCCGCTGTGGGTCGCGGCCACCCGTTATGACAAAAAATACCTCCAAACCAAAATTCGCCGTCTGGGGCACTTACAGTAGAGTGGGAGTTGCATTTTTTAGTTGAGGACAGTAGGCAAAAATGTTACACTAAAGTACTAGTCAGGTGCTTTTTTTGTTCATAATTATATTACCCTGTGAACCAAACCACCCCCACCATAACCAACAGCTTACCCACGATTCTGGTACTTTTTGGGGTCACTGGGGATTTGACGCACAAAAAAATAATCCCGGCGCTCTGGCGCTTGTTTCACAGCCAGCAGCTCCCTCATTTGTTTCAGGTGATTGGCTATTCCCACCGCCCCTTGAACCAGGCTGATTTTCGTGCGCTCATCGAGCGTTCGCTGCGCGAAGCAGGATTACTGACGCCCGAAATTAAAAACACTCTCTTGGATCGATTTGTGTTGATGTTTTCATATCAATCGGGGGATTTTACGACCTTGGCAGATTATACGGAGCTCGGCCGGGTACTGGGGCATATTGACGGCGAATGGCGGATTTGCGCCAATAAATTATTTTACCTGGCGGTGCCGCCGCACTATTTGGAGCCAATCGTTCATAATTTAGCCCGCTCCGGGCTTACCAAGCCGTGCAACGCCACCGAAGGCTGGACTCGCGTGTTGGTAGAAAAACCATTCGGCAAAGATTTAGCCACCGCTGAAAAACTCGATAAATTATTAAGCAAATTATTCCGCGAAGAACAGATTTATCGGATTGATCATTATTTGGCCAAAGAAATGCTCCAGAATATTCTAGCCTTTCGATTCAGTAATAGTTTATTTGAAAAAACTTGGTCGCGCGATTCAATCGAAAAAATTGAACTGCATTTTTGGGAAACGGCCGGAGCCGAAGAACGCGGTGTTTTTTACGACGGCGTGGGCGCGCTGCGCGATGTTGGACAAAATCATTTGTTACAGATGCTCGCCTTGATTACCATGGAGCAACCACGCGATTTGGGCGCGAGCACGATCCGGCAGGAACGAGGGGCGCTGCTTTCGGCGCTGCCACGCATGAAAACGAGTGAAATTAAAACAAACACCTACCGCGCACAATATGCTGGCTACCGAGGCATCAAAGGAGTAGCTCCCGAATCTAGTACTGAAACATATTTTTCAATCACTACCGAGCTTACCACCAAGCGCTGGCAGGGCGTGCCGATTGTTATTGACGGCGGCAAACGCCTGGCCGAAAAACGCAAAGAGATTGTGGTGAGTTTTAAGCACACCGAGCCTTGTCTGTGCCCGCCGGGCGCGCCCCATCACCAAAACCGGATTATCTTTAGCCTGGAACCAACCGAGGGTATTACGATTCAATTTTGGTCTAAACAGCCGGGATTGATATTTACGACCGAAGAGCGCAGCCTGGATTTTATGTTGCGTAAGCAAACCGATGCCACGGAGGCTCTGGTGACCGAGCATCAAAAATTGTTGCTCGATGCTATTGTGGGTGACCAGACACTTTTTAATGACACGGCGGAAATTAACGCCATGTGGAGTTTTATTGATCCGATTGTTTCGGCCTGGAGCAAGAATATGGTTCCGCTCAACATATATGAACCTGGCACGCAGCAATCGGCGGTAGCCAGCGCCAAACGCCTGCACGAGAATACCACTCTAGGCATCAGCAAACATATTGGCGTGGTGGGCTTAGGCAAAATGGGCGCCAATATTGCCCGGCGACTCACCGACGTGGGCTGCAAAGTGACCGCGTTTAACCGCACCTACGCCGTAACCGAAGCGCTCGCGGCCGAGGGCAGTGTCCGGCCGACCAAAACCCTGCAGGAACTGGCTGCGGCTTTGCCTACCCCCCGAGTAGTCTGGTTGATGGTGCCTGCTGGCGCCCCGGTAGACGAAATGCTCTTTGGCAAAGACGGATTAACTACCGTCTTATCTAAAGGCGATATTATCATTGACGGCGGAAATTCGTTCTATGGCGATGACGCTAAACGCGCTAAGCGCTTGAACACATTTGGTATTCATTTGATGGATGTTGGAACTTCTGGCGGCCCCGAGGGGGCGCGGCGCGGACCATGCTTAATGATCGGCGGGCCAGAAAAAATTTTTAAACGCCTGGAACCCTTATTTAAGGATTTGGCTGCTCCGGGCGGCTATGCCTTTTTTGCGGGCACGGGGGCCGGGCATTTTGTGAAGATGGTGCATAACGGCATTGAATACGGCATGATGCAGGCGATAGCCGAGGGAATGGAAGTCCTCAAAAAATCTCCTTTTAAACTAGACCTCTTGAAGGTGGCGGAAATTTATAACAGCGGCAGCGTGATCGCCTCGCGCCTGGTAGGTTGGCTCCAGAGTGGCTACCAGGAATACGGACAGGATTTAAAGAGTATCTCCAGCACGGTTTCGCATACTGGCGAAGGCGCGTGGACGGTGGAAACGGCTAAAAAGATGCGGGTGCCGGTGCCGATTATTGAAGGATCGCTTAAATTCCGCAAACAATCGGCTAAAAAACCGAGTTATACCGGGCGGGTATTATCAATGCTTCGCAATCAGTTTGGCGGGCATAGTATTAAAAATGACTAATTCAAAAGGCTAATCTTGGTGGCCGGGGAGTCAAAAAATGTACACGAAAATTGTCATTGCGAGACGAGGAACGAGGCGAAGCAATCCCGCCACATAACAGAATCCATTACTTAGCTATGCACTCCTTTCAATATTACGTCTATATTTTGACAAATAAAAATAATAACGTGCTTTATATTGGTGTGACCAACAACTTGGCCAGGAGATCCTATGAACACCGAGAGCAAACTAGTTATCATGATAGCTTTACAAAAAAATACAATGTCAATAAACTAGTTTACTATGAAAACTACCAGGATATTCGTGTTGCCATTGCTCGAGAAAAACAGCTTAAAGCTGGGTCAAGACAGAAAAAAATACTTTGAGCTGATTTCAAAATAAAACTATGATATAATAGCTAATGTCAGACAAATTTTGTTTGTAACATTAGTCGGTATGCAACCAATCAAGGAACGAAAATCCTATCCCAGCGATGTGAGCGATA
>JAHFHZ010000021.1 GCA_023246715.1 Candidatus Magasanikiibacteriota bacterium
GGTTACTATTCGTTGGAGCTAATCCCGCCCCTATCTGGTTCAACGGTGGTGACTATTAAGTCTACCGGTTGGTTGGACGCGCAGCCGAGTAGCAAGCGCGTGGTGCAAGCGCGGGTGGGGTTCCCGGCCCTGACGGATTACGCCCTTTTAGCAGACACCGATGTGTGGATCGGGGACTCAGAATTTACGAACGGCAAATTTCATGCCAATGGTGGTATTCGTTTTGATGGCACTGGCAACGCGCCAATCACGAGCGCGTTACCCACGTATACCTGTAAACCCTACCATGGCTGCAACAACGTCACTAAACCCGGCGTTTGGGGCATGGGCGGTTCGACAGCGTATTGGCAATATCCCGTTCCGGCCAAAGATTTTAACGCGGTTACGGCAAAATTAGCCGAGATTAAAACAGGCGCGCAAAATGGGGGGCTCTATTTATCTTCTTCGGGTAAGCAGGGTTGGCGGTTGGAATTTCGCAGCGATGGCACTATTCGGGCGTATAAGGTGAATACTACTAATTGTTATAAAGGGCTAGATGTTAACGCCACCACATACGTTTGGTACTGTATTGATATTAAAACGTTGGCGAATTATATTTCGTACCCGATGCCGACGAATGGCTATATCTACGTTGATGATATGGTCTGGGTAGACGGCACGGTAAAGGGGCGAGCAACGGTTGGGACCGGCGCTGGAAAATCGATCATCTTTAATGATGATGTTGTATATTTAGCCAAAGATGGCACTAACGTGCTGGGGTTGATCGCGGAACAAAATATTTTAATTCCGTTTAACGCTCCAACTGACTTGGAAATTGACGCGGCAATGCTCGCGCAAAAAGGGGCTACAAAACGGTATTATTATTCGAACAATGTGAAGGGGGATCTGATAACGTATGGTTCGACTATTTCGGCTGGTTTGTGGACCTGGAGTTGGGTTTCGGGGGGTGGAACCGTAGTATCGGGCTATCAAACAACGAATTCCACGTACGACGTGAATTTAACCTATAATCCACCACCGGGGTTTCCGGTGGGATCGGAGCATCAGTTGATTAGTTGGGAAGAGCTTTGATCTTTGCCACGTTGGTTATTACCGGAGTTTACATTTTTGGCTTCTTTGGTATAGTAGCTCGGGTTATTAAATAAAGGAACTTCCAAACTAACTGTGGTTAGTTTGGAAGTGAATTTCCTTGCGAAAGAAAATTCATATGCAAAAAATTCGTAAAGCGGTTATTCCGGTGGCAGGGTTTGGCACCCGGTTTTTACCGGCTACCAAAGCGATGCCTAAAGAAATGCTGCCCATTGTTGATAAGCCAATTATTCAATATGTGGTGGAAGAAGCCGTTGCTTCGGGCATTACCGATATTATTTTGGTAACGGGGGCGAGCAAACGCGCAGTGGAGGATCATTTTGATTATAACTATGAAATGGAGGCCTGGCTCATCAAACAAGGCAAAGAAGAGCAGTTGGAAGAAATTCGCAAAATTGCAGAAATGGCCAATTTTATTTATGTTCGCCAAAAGGGTCCGTATGGCAACGGCACCCCTGTTTTGAGCGCGAAAGACGTGATTGGCGACGAGCCCTTTGTTGTCTTGTGGGGTGATGAATTTATCTATTCTAATCCACCACGCGCCCGGCAGTGTATTGATGTTTATGAAAAATACGACGCGCCGGTTATTTCGGCAATTGAAGTAGCCCGCGAGGATGTTTCTAAGTATGGTATTGCTGATGTTGAATTGGTTGCCGACAATATTTATCGAATCAAATCCTTGGTTGAAAAACCAGATCCCTCCGACGCGCCGTCAACGCTTGCAACCCACGGGTGCTACCTGCTGACGCCAGATATTTTTGATGAATTAAAACAGCTTAAACCAGGGAAAGGTGGCGAAATATGGCTTCCCGAAGCGGTTCAGGCCCTGGCCAAAAAACGCTCGGTTTATGCGTGTAAGGTAAAAAATGCTACGTATTACGACACTGGTTCAAAACTCGGGTATTTGAAGGCTAACGTTGATTTTGCCCTGCGCGATAAAACGCTGGGCGAAGAATTTCGGAAATATCTGCATAGTGTGGTATAATTAAAGCCGCAGCCCGAAGTAATGGCAGTTCAAAAAAGGTCTGTTCGTGGAATTAACCACCAAAGTTTTGAGCTCTTGACTGTGGTTTCAAAACGACGCAATTCAACGGTTTTGTTAAGCCTGGTAATGCTGGGAGTTTTTTTAATTACTGGCGGCTTGGGCTGTAAGGGTTTGTCGTCCACTGAGCAAGCGGCCATTACGCCGTTTACGTTGGAGTACTGGACGGTTTTTGATGATGTCGACGCCCTGCAAAAATTAGCCGATAAATATCGGGCTGATCGCCCCTATATTAACATTGTGGTTAGACAATTGCGTTCCGACGAGCTGTACCCACGCTTGGTTGAAGCGCTGGCCGAAGATAGGGGCCCTGATATTGTGTCGCTGCGCAACCGATCGATCAAAGGGTTTAAAAGTAAATTGGCCCCGATGCCCGCTACCTTGAGTGACACAACGGTACAAATTATCAAAGGCCAATTGAGCAGCCAGACGGTGGTAAAATCATCGACTCGAGCAGCGATCACTCTGGATCAATTGGATCGGGAGTATGTAAAAGCAGTCAAGCAAGATGCCGTGCTCGACGGTAAAGTTTACGGTTTACCTTTGTCGTTTGATAATTTGGCCCTGTATTACAATAAAGATTTATTAGACCGGGCCGGAATTCCCGAACCACCTACCACCTGGGATGAGTTCCAGGAAGCGGTGAAAAAAATTACCAAATACGATAAGCAGACCGGAAAAATCGTGCAGTCCGGAGCGGCTTTGGGAGGTTCAACCAATGTACCAGGCAGTGATGATTTATTGTACGTGTTATTTCGCCAGAGCGCGGTTAGTTTTACATCCTCCGATGGATACGCCGCGTTCAACGCTTTGGGGTCAGGCTATCAGAGCGGCGCCGACACGGCGAGCATGAGCGTGATGAATTTTTATACTGATTTTGCTAATCAAGAACGCGATACCTATACCTGGAACGACACGCTACCAAACGCCTTTGATGCGTTTAGCAATGGAACGCTTGGTTTTTTCTTTGGATTTAATTATCACACAGCGCTCCTAAAAGCCCGTGCCCCGCAACTAAATTTTGGAATTTTGCCCATGTTGCAATTGAATCCTGAACAACCAATTAATACTGCCAACTACTGGCTGGATACTGTTTTGGCTAAATCTAAGCATCAGAAAGAAGCGTGGGCGTTTATTGATTACTTAACCCACTCGGCGGTAACGAAGGAGTATTTGGAGGCCACCAACCGCCCAACTGCCTTGCGTGTTTTTATTCCGGCCCAGCGAGACAAAACCGAACTTAATCCCTTTGTTTCCCAAGCGTTGATTGCTGAAAATTGGTACCGTGGCAGCAATTATGAGGCGGCGGTGAGCGTTTTGAATCAAATGATTAAAGAATGGTTATTGCCAATTCCGGATCCGAATCGAGTTTTGGAATGGCGGCAAGAAATTTTAAATCGCGGCGCGGCGCGCGTGAATCAAACTCTTTAGTTTTGTATGCGGAATATTTTTTTTAAAACGAGCAGTTTTTTAATCGTGACGCTGGCCGTGCTTGGTGGTTTGTTTGTGGCAGCTGACGCTCGCGCGGCCGATCAATTTTGTTTTTGCGCGACCGATGTTTCTAAACTAGATCAGATTGACGATCCAGGCAGTGATCAAAAAGTGGCCGCGTGGTGCAGCGGCGCGGCGATCGCTTCGAGCGCGTGCAATAGTGACGCGGTTAGGCAAAGCCAGCTACCCCAAGGCCAATTTTTAACCTGCCAAGGAGCGGATACCGTCAAAGCTTGCCAGAGTTTGCTTACGCAATGGAAGGACCAGCGTGACAAGGCTCGCAAAACGCTAAGCGGCACCCAAACGGTGGGCGGCAGCGGCAGCGGACTTATTTTTCGGGCGATCCCTAGCTGCGTGTTTCAAGATAAATTGGATTTATCGGGCGAATGCGGCAGCGTGAACGTGTTTATTACTTTGCTCATTAATTTGGCTAACGCCCTGTTTGGGATTATTGGGGCGGTTGCCCTGGCTGCTTTTATTTACGGTGGTTTTTTGTTTATTTTATCAAGCGGCAACTCTGAAAAAATTACCCAAGGTAAAGATGCCATGTTAGCAGCGTTTATTGGGCTGGCCATTGCTTTTGGCGGGTACTTTTTAGTACGCTTTTTGGGTGAGGCCCTGGGCCTTAAAGAAGGGTTTAATTTAAAGTAGTCACGATATGCGGCCGAGCAGATTTTTTTTAGCGCTTTTTATGTTAATGGCCTCGGCCATTATTTTGCCGTTTCCCGCCAGCGCGCAAGAAAAAGCTGGGTGTTATTGCGCCCAGTATGATTATGTTGCTAAAAAATATAGTGACGAAAAAATGATGGCCGGAGTCGCGAAAAGCTCGGAATGCGATGCTTCGAAAATTAGGGTAGAAAAGCCAATTGATAAAGGCTGCCGTAATGATAGCCGCTTTACTAATTGTACCGCTAAAACGAACGCCAATGGCAAATTAACCCAATGCTTGTGCACCGATTCTAAAACCAAAAAGACGGTTGATCGCCTCCAGGCCCTATGCGTTGATGACGATCGTTTTAAAGGCTGCACTCCTGTTTACACTACGGATCTAGAGCTGCTTGTTTTTGATAAATGCGGCTGCCAGGAAGCCCGGACCCGTTGTCGTTGGGCTTCGGGCAAGGGCGAGAGCGGCGGGGTGATGAGCGATACTGATAGTTTGCAAAGCCAGGCGCAGAGACTTGATCAATTTAAAAAATTCACCAGCGTACAAGGATTGGTGGGTCAGGCCATTAAAATTTTGCTGTCTTTTATTGGTTCGATCATGCTCGCTCTGTATATCTATGCCGGGATTTTATGGATGACCGCCGGAGGAAATTCCGAACGTATTGATACGTCCAAGCAGGTTTTAGTTTGGACCACGCTCGGCGTAGCGGTAATGTTAGTTAGTTACTTGGTTATTACCTATGTCTTTAAACTCTTGCTCACCCCGGGTGCGTAAGCCCTGGCATCGCCTGCTCGCCCCTTTATTGGTAGGTTTTTTTGCCTTTGCCATGCTTTTGGGGGCTACACAAGTTAGTTTGGCGCAAACGAATGGCGGCTCGCCAGCCAAACCAGCGGCAACAGCCAACAAAACAGTCGCCTGCCCCAACGGCCAAAAGGGAGAATGTTTGCCACTCGAGAATCCACTTCAAGGCGACACGACTGACGTAACTGTCATTCTGGGCTGGTTGATCAAGGCGGCCTTGGGTTTAATGGGGTCCCTCGCTCTGTTTATGCTTATTTGGGGCGGATTCCAATGGCTCACCTCGGCCGGTAATTCCGAACGCGTGGAGGCCGGAACACAGACTATGGTTTGGGCGGTGATTGGGCTCGTGGTGGTTTTATCGAGTTATGTTATCGTGACTACCTTTATTGATTATCTGACTGGCGCAAAGTAGCAAAATGTGCTATACTTTGTGCTAGTGACACTCAACCTACATCTTGTTTACTATCTGTTACGAGACGAAATTAATTTTCTTGCTATGCACACGCGAAGGGAGGTGACACTATGCTAAAATTACAGCAATCCTTACGGATCGCAGCCGCGTCAATTTTGACGGCCGTAGCGTTGACCGGGGGAATCGCCGCAGCACAGACACCTCCTCCAGTAGGGGGAAACAGACCTCTGCAACCAACGGATCTTGGAATCCAGTATGGCCGAGCAACCGGTCTTGGACAACAGGATGTCCGAACGACGGTCGCTAACGTAATCCGCGTGGCCATGGGCTTACTCGGTATCGTGGCCGTAGTCATCATCTTGATGGGCGGTTTCATTTGGATGACCGCCGGTGGTAACGATGAAAAAGTTAGCGAAGGTAAAAAATATATTTTCAGCGGTATTATCGGTTTGGCAATCATTTTGTCGGCTTACGCCATCGCCACGTTCGTGGTAAACAGTTTGGTGGAAGCAACAACCGGCACGGCAACGGCGCCTCCAGCACCGTAAGCAGTGGAATTTCGGCCAGGGGGTTCGCGCGCGCAATCCCCTGGCAGCGAAATTTTCTTTGAAAGCCTATGTTTTTTTAAACGAATGAGCGTAGTGGATGCTTATTTGTTTAAGGGAACAGCTTTAAAAGTAGCGTAATACATTTTGAAAAGTATGCGCCGAATCCTAATTTTATTGGTGATTGTGGCCGGGGTGCTGGGAACGACTTCGTTTGTTTTGGCCCAAGCCGGACGCTATGGAATTGATACTACCGTTGAGGCTACGGATAGTCTGCTTCCAACTTCAATCGGTGGAGCGCGATCGGTTCCCGAAGTGATCGGGCGGGCGGTGGCGATTGTCCTGTCGTTGTTGGGAATTGTTTTCTTTTTGATTATTTTTTACGCCGGCTTGCGTTGGATGATCGCGCGGGGGAATAGTGAGCGGGTGGAAGAAGCGAAAGGCATGATTGAAGCGGCGATTATCGGTTTATTAATTGTACTGGCTTCGTACGCAATTTCTAATTTCATTTTTCAAAATTTATTGGCGGCTGATACTGGCGCGGGTAGCCAGCAGGCTTGCCAGAGTTTTGCCGCTGAAAAAAGTTGCACAGACGGCGGCTGTGTCTGGTTTCCAGATACAACTAATCCTCTGGGCGGCGTTTGTGGTTCTGCCCGATAAAAAAAGAATCGCTTTTAATTTTGCTTTCCCTATGAAGCCTAACGCTTTATTCAGTAGTATTTTGACCGCAGCTATTTTTGTGGCGATTTTATCGCTGGCCACTGTTACCCCTGCCCACGCGCAATTGGGTAACGCGTTACAGAATTTAGATAAGGCAGTTGGCTCGGGCAGCAATACTGGGCTCCAGGGTGATTTAGCCGGTACGATTGGTACTGTGGTGAAGGCGATTTTATCGCTCGTAGGTACGATTTTTTTGTTACTCACCGTGTACGCCGGGATTTTATGGATGACGGCTCGTGGAGACGAAACCCAAGTGGAAAAATCAAAAGAAATTATTCGCGCTACGGTGATAGGACTGTTTATTACTATGTCAGCCTACGCGATCACTTACTTTGTCGGCAGCCGGGTCGGCAGTACCAGCACCTCCAGTTCGGTCACGCCGGAAGCGAACCCTAATCCATAACCAGCCAATTTTATTTTAAATGCTCGTTTTATTTTAAATGCTCGCAGAGGGTATGAAAAAAATGTTTTTGGTAGCAGCAGCCTTTTTATTTCTTGTACTGTCTCAACCGGTTTTGGCGGTTGATCTTGGTTTTGGTCAGGGAAGTCTTTCTGGAAAAATTGGTGAAAAGAGCGGGTATGACACGAATATCACTCGATTTACTTTTTCACAAAATATCGGGTTGTTTATTCGCGGGCTTTTGGGACTGGTCGGGATGATTTTTTTGGTCCTTACGGTGTACGCAGGAATTTTATGGATGACGGCCCAGGGTGCTGAAGATCAGGTAACAAAAGCCCGAGATATTATTAAAACATCAGCGGTTGGGTTGATTATTACGCTGGCCGCTTACGGCTTGAGTACTTTTGTGGTCCGAGTACTCACCAGCTCAACTGTGAGTGACACCCCGGTTGGTAGCAGCGGTTCGGGTGGCCAAGAAGCTAGCGATACTTTTTGCCCGGGGGATTGCATTACCCCCACTCAAGCCGCCGGTACCGACTATACCTTGTTGCCCGATGGCAATAAGGCTTGTCAGACAGGCTATGTTTGCGCTAAAAAGTTTAATTTGCCCGCCGGCCAAGGAATGTGTGAAAGTGTTTCCGGGCAAAAATGCGTTGATAAGGATAAAGCAGCGACAATGGGCGCTATTGTACCGGGTAAATGTAACAATAGTAAACAAGTTTGTGTTGAAAAATAATGTATGAAAAGATTTTTTTATTTTTTGGTTTTGGCGATAGTTTTCGGCGGAGTGATTCTGGCCAGCCAAGCTCAGGCACAGGGCGGGGTGCGCTCCGAGATTGAACAGCAAATGGGCGCGGCCGGGGGTAGTAGCGGGGCGGGTCTTACTTCTACCGACCCCCGCGTTATTGTAACTTCGGTTATTATTGGTTTATTGAGCCTGGTAGGCATTGTTATTTTGGGCTTTATGGTTTACGCTGGATTTTTATGGATGACCGCTGGGGGCAATGATGAGCAAATTACTACCGCTAAAAGCATTATTCGCAACGCCACTATCGGCTTGATCATCGTGTTGTCGGCTTATTCTATCACCTGGTTTATTGTTCGCGTGGCGCTCGGGGATTATTCTGGTCGCCCAGTTTATTTGTTAGATAGGGTTTTTCAACCAGAACAGAAAACGTATACGATTCCTTCTGGATTATAAGTTTAGATTAACTAAAACCCCTCCAACATTAGGAGGGGTTTTAGTTTGGTTCTAGTACGCGATTCAGAATTGTGTTGTTGGGATTTTGTGGTAAAGGATTAATTTTTGGCGGTGACCCCTGAAGCAGATTGGCTGCTAGTTGGGCGGCTTTGGCGGGCGTATCGGCATAGTTGGCCCAGCCTTTTTGTTCCAGGTACTGCGCGTTTTCTTCTTCTTGCCCAGGTAGAGGAGCAACTAGAATTAATGGTTTACGCACGGTAAGCGCTTCGGTAATGCTGAGGCCGCCTGGTTTGGTGATGATTACGTTTGCGAGTCGTAGCCAATCAGCAATATTTTTAACGAACCCAAAGGCTCGGTAGTGGTTTTGATCTGCGCCGGATAGGGTTTGCAACCGTCGGAGTAGGCGGTAATTGTTTTTTCCCGCAATTGCTATTAGCAAGGTGTTTGGCGCAAGCTTTTCTAGCAAAGCCCTTGCATATGGATATGTGTCGGCCAGCCCCGTGCCCCCGGCCAGTAATAATACAATTTGAAAGTTGGAAGGCGTTTGTAGTTTTCGTTGCAGCTTAGTTGGGCTGTAAGGCCGCAGCAGCTTCGGCGCTACCGGCAAGCCGCTTACGATATAATCGGCGGCGCGATTTAGTTGCTTGCTCACTTCCTGGGTCGCTACAAAACAATGACGCACGCCGTTCACATCCCAGACGCGATGGGCATAATAATCGGTGATCACCATATCCAGCGGACAAGAAAGGTATTTTTTGATTAGCGGCGGCACAACAAAGTGAGTGGTAATAATTCGATCGGGATTAAATTCAGCAATTTTTTTTAAGAGCGGACGGATGCTTCTCGCAAAAAGAGGCGCTAGACGTTCGTAGGTTTCATGCTTGGCAGGGCGATCGGTAGCATAAAATAGTTTTCCGTATATCATCGGCCAGGTGGTCATTAACCACTGGTATCCGGTGGTAAAAAAGAATCGTAATACTGGTCCAGAATGGCTAGCCAGCTCCAGGTGTAACACTTCTAAATCAGGATGGCTGGTTTTGGCTGTGGCCAGCAGGGCTTCGGCGGCGCGCACATGGCCGAGGCCGGTCGCGCACGAGATAATTAATAATCTGGTTGGTTTTTTTTCCATAGCGCCTCTTGTAGATGTCGATTGAAGTAAAATACCCGCCTCAGGCGGGTATGGGGATATTTTTGGGTGCCCAACCGGAATTGAACCGGTATTGCGAGAGCCACAATCTCGCGTAATAACCATTATACCATGGGCACCATCTATTCTTTTCTTGGATTAGACGGGATTCTACCAGACAGCTTTGTTTTTTTCAAGCCTGGTTGGTTGTTGCTATTTTTTGGTGTCCCTGCTAGGAATCGAACCTAGATCTAGAGCTTAGAAGGCTCTCGTTCTATCCATTGAACTACAGGGACAAAATCGTTCGTATGGTAACGGTTTTTTACCACAGGCGCAAGATATGTTATACTAACCACTATCTTAGGTTAGAGGCTATGAAAAAATTGTTTAATTTGATGGTTTTTTTTGTGGTATTGCTTGGTTTTCAAGCATTTTTGCCAATCAACCAGGTGTTTGCGGCCCCTACCTATGGCTTAAGCCAAACTGCCAGCACCGGGGGATATAGAGAAAATCAAGATTTTTATTCGCTTTTGAATCAGATTGTGACGGTTGCCCTTGGTTTACTGGCGCTGGTTTTTTTCGCACTCACGCTTTATTCCGGGTTGCGTTGGATGACTGCTCGCGGGAACGAAGATCTTACCACTCGCGCCAAAGATACGCTTGAGGCAGCAATTATTGGGTTAATTGTGATTTTGATGTCGTACGGTTTAGTGCGTTTTTTGTTTGGGCGTTTATTGGGTTCACCAACGAACCCGGCGGTGGGCGGTACCTGTACGAGCGATGCTGAGTGTAATTTCGAAGAAAAGTGCGACCTTCAGCAGCAAATTTGTTTACCAAACAATTAATTTTGGCTAAAATAAGCGATTTATTAATAAATCGGCTTGACATTTTTTTGACAGTTGGTTAAGATGCAGTCGATTTAATTTATCACTTTGCGGGCTTTGCCTGGCAAAGACCGGACTTAGCCTCACATGCACGGCTTAAGCCTGGTGAAAGAATTAGCATGTATGCTCGACCCCAAAAAAAAGCTGCAGATCATCAAAAAATTTCAAACACACGATGGTGATACTGGTTCTAGCGAAGTACAGATCGCCATTTTAACAACCGAAATCGAAGAATTAATCGGGCACTTAAAACAGCATCCTAAAGATCATTCTTCCCGTCGTGGCTTGTTGCGCAAAGTGAACAGCCGCCGCCATTTATTGCGTTATTTGAAGAAAGAAAATTTGGAAAGCTTCGAGGTGCTCGCCAAAAAGCTTAAGCTAAAGCAAGCTCGTTTGCTCGCCAAACCTGGCGCTGAAGCAGTCGTGGCCGAAGAGGTCATCGACGAGGAAGTAGATTTAAAGGAGCATGAGTCAGCGACCTAGAACAAGCCATCCGTTGAAGCACCCCGACCAACGCGTTGGGGTGTTTATTGACGTACAGAATATGTATTACAGCGCCAAAAATTTATTTGGCGCCAAAGTTAACTTTGGCAATATTGTTAAAGAAGCGACGGCGGGGCGTAAACTAATTCGGGCTATCGCGTACGTGGTTTCAACCGAGGGCAAAGAAGAGCAGCCTTTTTTTGATGCCCTGTACAATTTAGGGATTGAAACGAAAGATAAACCACTACAGATTTTTTACGGCGGCGAGAAAAAAGCCGACTGGGACGTGGGAATCGCGGTGGATGCTATTCGCCTTAGCCCAAGCCTTGACGCAATCGTCTTGGTGAGTGGGGATGGCGATTACGTGCCGTTATTTGAATATTTGCGCAACCAGGGTAAGCAGGTGGAAATGGTCGCTTTTGGTGAGACTGCTTCGAGTCGTTTGATTGATGCCGCAGACGATTTTATCAACTTGAGCCAGGAAAAAGATAAATTTTTGATCCGCGTCTCTCGGCGCCCTGTAGTGCCAAAAAAAAATACCACTCCGCTCGTTTAACTTAAAATTAAGTTTGTAAAAGGGCGAAACCTGATTATAGTCTTAGTTTTAATTTTAACTGGGTTGTTGCGTGAACATACAGACCTTTATTTTTTAAGAGGTCTTCAGCTTGCGCAACAGCTTCACGAAAGGAATACGTATGCAAACACGAAATTGGTCGCTCAACTGGGGCGGCCGCACCCTGACTATCGAGGTCGGGCATTTTGCGCTGCAGGCTAACGCTTCTTGTACGGTACGCTATGGCGATACCGTGATTTTAGCCACGGCCGTGATGAGCAAAAATACGCGCGAGGGGATAGATTTTTTTCCGTTGATGGTGAATTTCGAAGAAAAGTTGTACGCCGCCGGGAAAATTAAGGGTAGCCGCTTTATTAAGCGCGAAGGTCGACCGAGCGATGATGCTATTTTGTCGGGTCGTTTGGTGGATCGTTCAATCCGACCTTTATTTTCGCAGGAATTACGCAATGACGTGCAAATTATTTTAACGGCCTTGTCGTTTGATAACGAAAATGATTCCCAGATTCCGGCGTTAGTGGCTGCGGCCACGGTGTTGTCGCTGTCGTCGATTCCGTGGAAGGGCCCGATTGCCGGGGCACGCGTGGGTCGGGTAGATGGCCAGTGGAAATTGAATCCGACTGTGCTGGAACGCCAGGGGAGCGATGTGGATTTAGTAGTCGCCGGTACGCCCGAAAAATTGGTGATGGTAGAGGCGGGTTGCAAAGACGCTCCTGACCAGGATGTGTTACAGGCCATTCAATTCGGTGCCCGTGAACTGGCGCCGGTTTTGGCTTTGGTTAAACAAATTCAACAAGAAGCGGGTCAAACCAAGGTTGATCCAACCGCGGCCAATGCCCTCTATGCCAAGTTGACCGAAGTAGAAGCGGAAGTGGAAAAATTTGTGGCGACCCACGTAGAGGATTGGATTTTTGATGCTCCGAAAAAAACCCGTTCAGAACGCCGGGCAATGGTAGATAAATTTTCCGAAGCAATTACGACTTTGCTGGCCGCGCGAGAGGGGTTGGAAGATAAAATTAAAACCGTGGTATTGTCGCGGGTGAAACTATATATTGAAAAGCATATCACCGCGCGCGTTATTACTCATGGGCAACGCCTTGATGGTCGCGCGCTTACGGATATTCGTGACTTGACCGTTGAAGCGGCTCTTTTGCCTCGCACTCATGGCTCGGGAATGTTTATGCGCGGTGATACTCAGGTGCTTTCGGTGGTGACGCTTGGCGCGCCGGGCGACGTGCAAACGCTTGATACGATGGAAGAAGAGGGTACAAAGCGCTACATGCATCATTACAATGACACGCCTGCCACCTATGGTGAAACCGGGTTTATGCGGGGTCCTGGTAACCGTGCCATCGGGCACGGCGCTCTGGCTGAACGCGCATTGGAGCCGGTACTGCCGCCGGAAATAGATTTTCCCTACGCTATTCGCGTGGTATCCGAAGTGCTGGGCAGCAACGGTTCGAGTTCCATGGCTTCAACTTGTGGTTCAACACTTGCTTTGATGGATGCCGGTGTGCCGATCACCAAAGCAGTCGGCGGTATCGCCATGGGCTTGGCCAGTGATGAAAGTGGAAAGTGGAAAGTGTTGACGGATTTGCAGGATATTGAAGACGGCCCGGGAGGTATGGATTTTAAGATTGCCGGTACCCGTGACGGGATTACGGCGATGCAAATGGATACTAAAACCAACGGATTAACGTGGGATATTGTGGAGCAGACCTTTAAACAAGCCAAAGAAGCACGGATTACAATCCTCGAAGCAATGAGCGTAGTGCTCGCCGCTCCGCGACCAGATTTGTCGCCCTACGCTCCGCGCATTGTTACGATCCGCATTAATCCAGATAAAATTCGCGATGTCATTGGTCCGGGCGGTAAGATGATCAACAAGATTATCGCCGAGACCGGCGTTTCAATTGATATTGAAGATGATGGTCGCGTGAACGTTACATCGACTGATTCGGGTGGAATGGAGCGGGCTATTCAATGGATTAAAGATTTGACTCACGAAGTTACTCCAGGCGAACAATATGAAGGCACGGTAGTACGCTTGGAAGATTTTGGCGCGTTTGTGCAGGTGCTGCCTGGCCAGGACGGTTTAGTCCATGTGAGTGAAATTGCTTGGGAACGGACGAATCGGCCGAGTGATGCTTTGAAACTTGGTGACAAGGTCAAAGTGGTTGTGAAAGAAATTGATAATTTGGGCCGCATTAATTTGAGCATGAAGCAGCTCTTGCCCAAACCTGAGGGCTATCAGCCCCCAGAACGCTTTGATCGACCACCTCGCCAAGGCGGCAATCGCGGCGGGTTTAGCCGCAACGGGCGCTAAGTTGTCCCCAGTTTACCCCCTTCCTGAAACCGAGGAAGGGGGTTTTATTTTAGCTATTTTTAAGCCCTGTTAAGGCTTTTTTATTAAAGTCTACACTATTGTATACAAATTTTGCTAATTAAATTCGGAAACCCAGAAATTTGAACCATGGGTAGCCGAAGGGCAGGTGGTGAAGAACCCGCAACTCACGGGCGATAACGGCCATTATTATTTTGCGCCGGGCGCTGGCCGACGAGCGAGATATTCCGTTTTTGCTTTGCGACCGCGGCACTCCGGACGTGGCTGGCTATGTTTCGAACGGGATCGCTGGGTTCGTTCGTCGCTACCGGACGACCATGGCGGAGCAGTACGCCCGCTACGACGCGGTGATTGTCCTCAGGACCCCAGCAATGGATCCGGCAACTTACCAGCGCGAACGCCAAGCTAACAACCAATCGCGTTTTGAGGCGGAGGCGGCTCGAATGATGCAGCTTGATGCCCGAGTAGCCGCTGCGTGGGCCGGTCATCCGCGGCTGCGCGAGATCCCCGCTCACCAAGACCCAGCAACCAAGGTTGCCAAAGGCCTGGCGGCCTTTCGCGAGTTGCTGGGCGTGGGCCCCGCGGAGTGATTTTTGTCGCCCACCCCTGGCACCGGTACAACCCCGGTGCCCTTGCTATTTTGGTCGCAGGCCGGGGTTGATTTTTTATTTTTTACGTGGTTCAATACGGGCGTTTTACCGCCGCGATGGTGAAATTGGTATACACGCCAGCCTTAGGAGCTGGTTCCCGCAAGGGATTGAGAGTCCGAGTCTCTCTCGCGGCACGTCGCGGCGTTCCTTAAAGATCGACAAGGATTTTTGTTTTTATTTTGTCAAGCTGCTCCAGAGTTCCGAGGGCCAGAGCATAATGCCCCTACCTAGAGTTATATGGATCGTTTTGAAGCACGTTTGTTCTCCGCGCAGTTGAGGCAGGATTTACCGGAGCTTGATTTGCATGGTTTGTACCCTAATGAGGCGATCGATAAGATCGAACCATTTTTATTTGTACACGCTGCCAACAATGAATCCACCCTGAAAATTATCTATGGCGCGGGCACGGGGCGGTTGCGCGCCGCGGTCATTGACTATTTACAACGGCACCCTTTGGTTGTTACACTACACGACCAAGGAACAAACGCGTTTATTTTTTTCGATTAATATTTTGCTATGCAAATTAATTCTTTTTCACTGGAAGATTTATTGCAAGAAATTCGTGACCGGGCCGAAGATGATGGAGTCAGCAGTGAAGATCAGTGGAATGAATTGGTAGAAGAAGTGATTGAAGATCATGTTGACCTCGGCCAGATCGACCAAGATCAGGATACCGAAGAGTGGAAGGATACCCTGAAGCGTCGCTGGGACGATTACAAGACGAGTAAGGCGAATCAGTTGGAAAATATTGATACCAAAGACGGGGAATAGTTATTTTGCACCTGCGGAATTGAGGAGCATGGCGTTTATCTAAACTAGCATGGAACTCTTTATTGATTCAGCTAACCTGGACGAAATTAAAATCGCTGCTTCGTGGGGCATTATTGATGGCGTGACAACGAACCCTAGCTTGATCGCCAAAGAAGGCCGTGATTTTAAAAAAACTATATTAGAAATTACGTCGTTAATTGATGGTCCGATCAGCGCCGAAACAATCAGCCCGGACGCCGCGGGTATGGTGAAAGAAGGAAAAGAGTTTGCGGCTTGGCACAAAAATATTCACGTGAAAGTACCCTGTACCGTGGAGGGGATTAAGGCCGTGCGGGAATTTACGCAATTACAAATTAAAACGAATGTCACCCTGGTATTTTCTCCGAATCAGGTGTTGCTCGCGGCCAAAGCTGGAGCCACGCTCATCAGCCCGTTTGTGGGTCGCCTGGTTGATGCTGGCGAAGACGGAATGCAGATGATCGGCGAGTCGTTGCAGATTATTGAAAATTATGGTTTTGAGTCTCGGTTGTTGGTAGCGTCTGTTCGGGATACCCGCATGGTAACTGATGCCGCAGTGCTTGGTGCGCATATCGCCACGGTGCCTTTCAAAGTCCTTGAGCAGCTTTTTAAACACCCTTTAACGGATGTGGGAATTGAGAGGTTTTTGGCGGATTGGAAGAAAGTGGCCGCTTAAAAATGATCTCGTCATAGAGCAGAAAAGTTTTCCACATACCCCGCTCTTGACAGCAGTTTTAGAACCCTGTAACATCAAGCCTACTGTTAAAAACTTCTGTAAAAAGAAGCCACGTCCAAAAGACGTTTCCACCACTTTGGTGGTTCGCTTGGACCTCTGGGTCATAGACAAGTCAGATAAGTGTTGCACACTTTTCTATACCCCACGGGGTGTTCCAAGCGGTGAACCAATACCGGTGTATTGTTGGCCGCATTAAAAGCGGTTTTTTTGTTGAAAATATTCCGGACGAAGCGAGCAATCTGTAAAAATATAGATTCCTCACTTTGTTCGAAATGACAGAGTACGGTTGAACTGGATTGAACTTTGACAATTCAAAAACGATAGCAACAAGGGTAAAAATAACGCCGCGATAGCACCATTGAGTGCTTTTGTAGTGTGCAATTTCATTAAGAGCGAATGGTGGATGCCTTGACACTAAATGACGATGAAGGACGTTGCAGGGTGCGAAAAGCCTCGGGGAGTTCCCAAGCAAACTTTGATCCGAGGATATCCGAATGGGGAAACCCACGCCGCTATATGCGGCGTATCGTATACTGAATACATAGGTATACGAAGAAGACCTGGGGAAGTGAAACATCTCAGTACCCAGAGGAAAAGAAATCTCTAGAGATTCCCTTAGTAGTGGCGAGCGAAGAGGGAACAGTCTAAACCACATTACATGTTGCCTGGCAGATTGGTTGGTCTCACGATTAACTTTTGACGCTTGGCTTAAAGGACAGACCGTTGTGTATGTGGTGTTGCAAGGATATAGTGCTAGTTTTCTGTAGACTAGGTGAGTACAGATTTGTGTATAGCAGAAGGCTCTGGAACGAGCCGCCAAAGACGGTAATAGCCCAGTACGCGAAATACACACATCTCTCATAGCTATATTTCTTAAGTAGGGCGGAACTCGTGAAATTCCGTCTGAATCCGGGCCGACTATGGTCTAAGACTAAACACATTTAGTGATCGATAGTGGACAAGTACCACGAGGGAAAGGTGAAAAGCAGCCCGGAAGGGCGATGAAATAGTATCTGAAACCGTGTGCTTACAAGGAGCAGGAGGCTGACCGCATCTCATTTCATTCGATGCGGAAT
>JAHFHZ010000022.1:0-11697 GCA_023246715.1 Candidatus Magasanikiibacteriota bacterium
GTCGAAGCCGATAAAGCCTGGGAAACAAGCCGGACGCGCATTATTTCGATTGCCGTTATTACCTATCTGGCTGCGGCGTTGGTGTTATACTACATTGGAGTTAAAAATTTTTTACAAAGCGCGCTCATCCCGACTGGCGGCTTTATTCTTTCTACGCAATCTTTGCCGCTGCTCAAGCGCTGGTGGATCAAAAATTTTTTTAAAGAATAAACTAAAGCCCTTTTAGTGTGTTATAATGCCCGTATTAATGTGTAATCAGAATATATGAATCCAGACAAAGCAATTACTGTAGAAACCATCGTCAACGCCCCGCTCGAAAAAGTGTGGGAAAGCTGGGTTAAGCCGGAACATATTACGCGCTGGACGTTTGCCTCGGATGACTGGGAAGCGCCCGAAGCCCAAAACGATATTCGTGTGGGCGGGAAATTTAAAACCGTCATGGCCGCTAAAGACAAAAGCGCCGGTTTTGATTTTACCGGCGAATATACCAACGTGCGGGAACACAGTTTGATTGAATACACCATAACCGGTGGCCGGGAAGTGAAAATAGAATTTTTGCCCGAGGGCAGCGGCGTAAAGGTGGTAGAAACGTTTGAAATGGAAAACGAAAACTCCCGCGAGCTGCAACAATCCGGCTGGCAGGCGATTTTGGAAAATTTCAAAAAATATACCGAAAAAAACTACAGGCAATAAGCCATCAATCCGCTCTTCGGTGAATATTTTGTATGAATATATCTAACCTGCTCGGTGCCCTGGCTGGAGTAGCAGCCTTGTTGGCGTATGCCGCATATTTGCGGCAGGCTCTGCGGGGTGAATCCACCCCCAACCCCGCTTCGTGGGGTATTTGGTTTTTGGCGGGAATTATTAATGCGTTCACGTATTTCTCGGTGGTGAAGGGTAATATTTGGCAAAGCTTGTTTGTTATTGCTGTCACGGTGTCGGTAGGGGTGGTGTTATGCTACGCGCTACTCAAAGGCCGGTTTTCCAAGATTACGGGCGTGGAGAAAATCATTTTTGCTCTCGCGCTTTGCGTGGGCCTGTTTTGGCAACTCACCACCAACGATCGGATTGCCAACCTATTATTGCAAGGGATTTATATGATTTCATACATCCCCACGTTGGTAGCTTTAATAAACGCCCGTGCTCGCGAACGCCCTACTTCATGGTTAATAGCCATGTGCTCGTACACGCTGGCTACCGCCGCTGTGGCTAGTAATTTTTCGGGTGACTGGATTGCGTTTATAAGCCCTGTAGTGAATGGACTGGTGGGTAATGGTTTGGTGTTAACCGTGATTATGGGTAAGAAGCAAAATTGGTTTAGCACATAGCCGGACTGAGGTGCAATAGGCGTGCTCAAGCGCCGCGTCCCATTGATTCTCGTCGTAGATCAGAACGTGAGGGTGGGACCGAAGAACTCGACAAGTCGGATTAAAAATTTAGTATACTGACTATACTAAATAATTAATTTTTTGATTGTTTGTATGATTGATCATGTTACGCTCAATGTCGGCGAATATGCTGCCGCGAAAGAATTTTTTAGCCGCTCCCTGGCGCCTTTGGGGTATAATGTAGTCAAAGATTTTCCCGAATGGAAAGCTGTTGGTCTGGGGCAGGGTGGAAAACCAGATTTTTGGCTGGCCGAAAAACAACCGGTTGGCAACCAACATGTCGCAGTGGCTGCTCCTTCGCGTGCGGCCGTCGATGCGTTTTACCAAGCCGCACTCGCCGCGGGAGCCAAAGACAATGGTGCACCAGGGATCCGGGCTGATTACCACCCCGCCTATTATGCAGCGTTTGTGTTTGATGCCGACGGTAATAACATCGAAGCTGTCACCCATAAGCCAGAATAAGCGGCCATGTGTCCCGCGTCTCCTATACCGTGTATATTCTGCGTTGCGCCGATGGCACACTGTATACGGGTTGTACTAAGAACTTAGCTAAACGCCTGCGCGAACACAATAGCGGTACCGCGGGGGCCAAATACACCCGGTCGCGACGGCCAGTTACTATGGTTTATACCGAAGAAGTGCTGGATATTTCTGCAGCCTTGGCCCGCGAAGCAGCGCTCAAGCGCTTAAGCCGGAAAGAAAAATTAGCTTTAATTAACTTAAATATTTCCTTATGGAAATAAACTACTGGGCAGTGCTCGTTTGTGGCGTGGTAACCATGATTACCGGCAGCCTGTGGTACGGGCCGTTATTCGGCAAAAAATGGATGGAAGCAATGGGTATCAACCCCATGGATGTAGACACCAAGAAAAAAATGCAAAAAGGGGCCATGCCGCTCTATGGCATCCAGTTCGTGTTGTCGCTGTTTACCGCCTATGTCTTGGCCCATTATATTGAAGGTTGGGAAGATGTTTCGGGGTTAGAAAATTCCCTGTGGATTTGGGCGGCGTTTGTGCTGCCGGTTATTGCGGGCAACGCCATGTGGAATAACAACCCCACGAAAGCCAAGTGGACTAATTTTTGTATCGGTGCCGGGTATCAGTTGGTAAATTTTATTCTCTTCGGTCTCATTTTGGGGATGTGGAAATAACCGTTGCCTAAAATTTTCATAAGACACGCCCTATCGCGCGGGGCGTGTTTAATTATATACTAGGGGAATATAATTCGTATGGCTGGTGCAATTCTCCGCCCTGTTCCCGAGAACGAAATCAAGCTAACCTTCGCGCGTTCGTCGGGCGCTGGCGGGCAAAATGTGAACAAAACTTCCACCAAAGTTGTGGCGCGTTGGCGGGTGGGTGCCTCGCGGGTTTTTTTGTCGGCCGAAAAAGAGCGCTTGCGCGCCAAGCTGACTAACCGCTTGAACAGCGCCGATGAACTGCTGGTGACGAGCGAAACCGAGCGTTCCCAGGCGCAGAATCGCGCGGCGGCTGTTGCCCGGCTGCAATCGCTGGTAAGCCACGCTTTGCGCGTGCCCCAAAAACGGCGGTCTACGCGCCCAACCAAAAGTTCAAAAATGAAGCGCCTGGAAACAAAAAAACAACGTTCGCGCCTCAAGCAAACGCGCGGCAGTTGGGGCGATTGGCTGTAACATGTACGAAAAAACAATTTTGAAATGAGCTGATAGGAAAAAAACAGAATTTATTTTTTAACTCTACGCATATGCCAAATCGACTTGCGCATTTCGAAATTCACGCCAGTAATCCCGAAAAATTAGCGGAATTTTATGGCGGCGTGTTTGGCTGGGAAATTAAAAAATGGGAAGGCGGTCAGATGGAATATTGGATGATCATGACAGGCGACAAAGATGCTCCGGGTGGCATTAATGGCGGGCTGCTTCGCCGGCAAGGCGACGCGGCCGCAAATGGCCAGGCCGTGAATGCTTTTGTCTGTACCGTGGTAGTTGATTCGTATGATGAAATGCATAACAAAATTTTGGCTGCCGACGGCACCGTGGCCATGCCCAAAATGGCATTGACCGGCATGGCGTGGCAGGGATATTATAAAGATCCAGACGGTAATATTTTTGGTCTACATCAAGCAGACAAGAACGCGGCCTAGCCTCATAAGACTTAAAAAAATTCAAAACGGTTTAGCTCAAAGCCGTTTTATTTTACCACTTATGCAACCAAGCCAGGGTATTGGCTAAATCTCGACAATTTTTAGACACCATGCTGGCCGCCTGCTTGCTGTAACTTTCGGCGGGTCTGGCGTGTATCTGGTATAATAGCTTGGTTAATTCTTAAATTGTACCTATATGTCTCGATTGGTGAATAGTCTAATTTGGTTTTTAGCCATCGCGGTGATTATTCCGTTGGCTGTCCCGCCCGGAGTGGTGCGAGCCGAGCAAACCGGCGTGGAGTTAAGCGCGAACGCTACCGTGGAAGCGCAGATCAATCAGGATGATGGCACTGCCGCCACCCGGCAAAGCCGCTGGCAACACCTTGTGCTGGCCATCCGCCAGCGGATCACCATGGTAAGGCAGGGAATGCACGAGAGAATAGTGCAATTACGTTTAAAATATAACCGCACTAAACAAACGGTAAAAGAAGAAGCCAAAGAGGTGGTAAAAAAAGAAAACCCTCCCGCGGATAATCCCGATCAGCCAACAAATGAAACCGGCGCGGCGATGATGTTAAAACTCATTACGCTCGAAGACAATAACAGCACGCTTGCCTTGCAAGTTGGGCAACGCTTTGCCCTCCAGCTTGGTCCCATGTTTGATTGGAATATCACTGCCGACGGCGACGCGATTGCGCGGGTTGAAAAATTACCTTTGAATCGGGGTTTGCAAGCGGTGTTTGTGGCTAGTCACGAAGGCGAAGCAAAGCTCACTGCTGTGGGCGATCCACAATGCTTAAAACAAAATCCGGCGTGCGCAATGGCTTCGATACAATTTGTGTTGAATGTAAAAGTTACGGCCAAAACAACCGAGCCGCGGCCCGTGGTATGCACCAAGGAGTATCGCCCCGTTTGTGGATTAGTCGTGGTGCAATGTATTAAAGCGCCTTGCCCGCCGCTACGCCAAACATTTGGCAACCGCTGTATGGCCAAGGCCGCTGGCGCGACCGTTATCACCGAAGGCGCCTGCCCCAAAGACAAAGTGCGAGTTGATGTTGATGCGGGAGTCGAAGTAATGGTGCGTTAATAAAATAAGAGTTAAAAAAACAACCCCGATACTATCGGGGTTGTTTTTAGTTGTTTCCACACCCTTCTCCCGCTCGTTTCAAAATTATTTTAAAACGACTGGGAATGGGAAGGGGGTGGGGGGGCGGATCTTTGATCCGTGGGGGGTGTTACCGTTAGCGGCGGCGCAACACGCTCTCAGCGTGGCGGGCGGAGGCGTGCAGATCGTTGCAGATCTTGCGGATCTCGCCAGTCGTGACGGTGACGCTGAGGCTGGGGATGCCCCCGCGCTGTATGATCTCGCGGCAGTTCAGGCCGTCGAACCTCTTGTCGCTAAGCCAGGATCCCACCTGGTCCTTCAGCAGCTTGAGCCGATTCTTCTCACTGAACTGCCAATCATCGGCCTGAGGGGTGATCTCCGGCCCCGTGGGCACTGCCTCGTGGACGATGATCGTCGGCGCGCGGGGCAGCTCGGCGGGGCGGGTGGCGGGGGCGCGCCGCGGCGAGTGGCGGGTGCCAAGGTTGGGTGCGGTTGGATGGTTGGTGGCCATGAACCCCGCCGTGCCGATGGCAAGCGCCATCAGCGCTCCGCCAGCCGCGAAGGCCAGCCGCGTGCGACGGCTCGAGGGCTGCCGCGTTGGCTTGGAATCCTCAGCGCCCTGGTTGGGCTCGAGGGCCGCCTGCACGCCGGTCGCCGCGCGCGCCAGATCATCATCCTCCTGATCCGGTGCGGCCGCCTCCGTCTCTGGGGTCAGCGTAGGGGACATGTCCGTGATGCCGAGGCCAGAGGGCTGTGGCACCAGCGGCACGGTGGAGAGCTCGGCGGTCAAGCCGATGCTCGGCGCTTCCGCGAAGGCCGAGAGGTCGACCTCACGCACGGGGGTCTTCGCCGACTGCGCCTCGGCCGCGGATTCGTCGCTGAGCGCGACACTGGCCGTGGCGGGCTCGGCGATCGGCACCGCCACGCGCCCCGCGATCTCGGGGAACACGTATTCCTCGGGGCCGTCCCTGAGGGCTCCGGGCGGGAGGCTGTCGGGGTTGGCGTTGGGGCGGGTCGGCTGCTCACTGGGGAGCAGCTCGGGGGTACTACTTCCGGATGTGGTCGAATCAGGCATCTTTTTCCTCGTCTGGTTTGGGTGCCGACACTCGTTGTCGAGCGCGGCACGGGGTCACTAGGGGTCGCTATTTGCTCTGCTGCCCTCTGGCTTATTTTTGGTAAACCAAAAGACAGCAGAGTAGTTGGCAAAGAACTGCGGCTCATTTTACTATAAAAGCCTAGCGCCTTAAAGGCGACCGATAAATGTATCAAAATAATTTTGTTTTGTCAAGCCAAGGACCATCATTTTTGGGAAAAATGAAATAAAAACAGCGCCCGGGAAGGACGCTGCGCAAAAAGATTAATTGGCTGCTGCTTCGGCAGGAGTTTTTGGTTTGCCATTACGCCGGGCGGGCTTGGGTGCCGGAGCGTCGCTCTGCGCCGCCAACGAGGGAAATTCCATAACTGGCGGAGGGGTAACTATAGTTGGTTCGCTAGGCAGGTCGGTGGCATTATCTTCGGGTGCGGTCAATAATGATTGTTCCAAGTCCAGATTTTCCATCATCCGTTGGATTCGGTATTCATTATTTTCCAGTTGCTCTTTAAGCGTAAGATCATCAGTCGCGTCAATGCTTTTCCAAATTTTACGTTGCATTTCACTTAAATAAGCATAAGCAGGAGTAACGTCATTTTTCCCTAAATCAGATAGTATCTGGGTAATTTTTTCCAGAGGAGCTTCTAAACTTTTAATTTGCTCTTTGTAAACATTCTGAAATTCTTGCTTGCGAAAACCAACCCTCGCCTTCGCTTCAAAGGCGGCCGCTAGCTTAGGGCGCTCTTCCATCGTGATTGTGCCCAGAGTAGCTTTCTGGACAAGTTCCTCGCTCTCTTGATTAACACGTCTGTTATCTTCATTGGCCACTTTCATGACTGTAATCATTTCCTCTTTAATTTTCTTGATCTTTAACTCGTTGGTGGACTTAAAATTTTCCAAAACCGTTTCAAAAAAATCGATTGCCGAACATCTTTGTTCTTTATCCAGTTCAAGCCGTTGTTGGATTTCGTGGCGGGTAGTGGGCCAGGGCAATTCTGGGCGCGGTTCTCGTTCTTTGCGACGTTGTTCTTGTGCAATCCGTTTGACTTCTGTCACCACTTTGTCGACTTTTCTTTTAATAAAATCTGCCCGGGCCGGCCACCGCTCCGCAAGTTCGGTTTGCAGGCCTACTCTTTGTTTCATGAGGTTATTAAGTAACGCTTCGCGGTTAGGATCCTTGCGCTGGCGCAACTCTAATTGCATGAGCTCGATATCTTTTACGAGTCTTGGCAGAGTATTTTCGATATAATCGAAAGAAATTTTTTCCTTATTGCGAATTGTTGTATCCGCACCCTTTACGTTTTCCAGAAACTTATCAAGCCGCCGATTCAGAGGGATAATCGGTTTATCCACATTTGGTTTTCCAGCCAAATTTTTATCGATTTCGCGCCGGTTGGCATACACCAAGGCTTCTTTCTCTTGGCGCGCTTCCTGTCGTAGTTTGGAACGTTCCTCCACTGCTTGAGGGCTTTGGTTCAAAACTTTTTCATCTACCCCGGGCTTGCCTTCCAAAAATGCGTTGGTAAAAGCCAGGCCAGCCTTTTGGGTGTCAAGAATTTTTTGCGTGTCATCATGCAAAACTTTAATGTCCATTCCCGCGCCCTTTTGTTTGGCAAACTCGTCAATTTTTACCCGTGACTGCTGGCGGGAATCTTCAACCTGTCGACGGGTATTTATTACTTTCACATCAACGCCCGGTTTTGTTACTAAAAATTCGTCTATAGCGCGCCGTGTCTTGGCGCTCACCAGCTCAGCCTTTTTAGTATCAGAAACTTCCGTCATCTGGCGTAATTCCCGCCCCCGCACCAAATCGGCCAAATCTGAACCGATCTGCTTCACTTTTTTCATGAAACCGCCAAACAGAGTTTTTTCCTTTTTTGCCAATAACGCCACCTGGCCTTTGGCAACTTCATCCAGGTTACGGTTGATCATGTCTTGTTCGAGTAGTTTGGCCACGGCCGCCTGCTCCTCAGCAGCTTTATTTTCAATCCCGCGAATCATTTCCGGCGCGCGCAGATGCAGGGCTTCGCCGGTCAAGGGCGTTTCAGCTTCGCGGGGCCTTTCCCGTGGCCGTTGAGCTTCTTCGGAAGTGCGGCGTTCGGCAGCAGATGCGGGCATAAGGCGGTGTTTATAATTGAGTAATTTTAGATTTAATAATCTCTAGTTTCTTTTGATCTTCGCGCTGGTGCGCAGCGGCGATAATTTCCTGGCGTTCTTTTTGTATTTCAACCAGCCCGGACAAAAATTCCTGGAGCGCCGCGTAAGCTGATTTTACTAATGTTTGTATGTCCTCTCCAAGTCCCATACCAAAGTATATAACTAACTTATTTAGTGTTAATGCTTATAATTGCCTCAATCTGGCCAAATATGGTCACAAATGTTTGGCCTGTCATCCTGAACGAAGTGAAGGATCCCTCTTGGTCGTTGTGGTGCCAACCGAAAGGGATTCTTCGCTACGCTCAGAATGACAGATGTGAAAACTCTAAATGACTTCAACTAAAGCATAGTATACCAAAAAACGAGCAATTGTTACAGCCTGTTATTTTTGACGTGTTTTCGTCCGACAGGTACAATACCTGAGTATTAATATGAGCTAAAAAATATCTCTATGTTGAAAAAATTTTCCTGGAGTGGGTTGCTCACCATGGTCTTGCTCGCCGGAGCGGGCTGTTCTTCGACCCCTGCCGAATCGCCAGCGCCGACAACGCCGCCGCCAGCCGCTCAACTCGCGGCTCCGGAATTAAGCCTCGCTGAACAGGCTGATGTTAAAAAGTTGGACGAGTATTTAAAAACCCACAAAATTCCCGATCCCAAATTGAGCAATAAAATTGTCACCGCCGACCGCCGGTTTAATGGTGCGCTGAATCGCTCCGGGCTGTTGGTTAAAATTCACGCTCCCACCGGCACCGCGGGCGGCGTGTTAATCATGGAGCATGCCGGTAAGAATTATGTTGTTTTTGATGAAGTATTTACGGTGCCGAACGGCCCCGAGCTCCAGGTATACCTGACCAAAAATAACGGTATCACCACCCGCCAGGATGTTGTTAACGGAGGTGTATTGCTTGGTAAACTCAAAAGCACGATCAATAAGCAAGTGTACGAAATTTCCACGGCGGACGATTGGCGCGAGTATCATTCGGTGACCATTTACAGCGCGATGTTTAATTTGCCGTGGGCCTTCGCCCCCCTTAAGTAAGTGGGTATGACTCGCGGTGGTTTACAGGTTATTACGGTTGAAAACGAAGCAGCGGTATATGCCTGTGCCCAGCAATTGTTTGCCGGATTATTTGAGCTTCCCGACACGCCATATTTAGTGTTGCTCTCGGGCGGATCGTCCTTGCGAATACTTTCCGCCCCGTGGGGCACCATTAGCGCCGAATACTGTACGCTCGGCGTGCTCGACGAACGATGGAGCGCTGACCCGGCCGTTTCCAACTGGCAGCAAATTATTGCTACCCCGTGGCACCGGTCGGCCGTGGCGAACGGCGCGAAAAATTTATCGTTTCCAATTCCTGGCGAGTTGTCACTGGAACAGGCGACTAAACAGTACGAACAAACGCTTCGTTCCTGGCGTGCCGCTCACCCCACCGGAAAAATTATTATCACGCTCGGGCTGGGCGCTGATGGTCACACGGCTGGGATTCTGCCGTTGCCTGGTAATCCAGAGCAATTCAAACGGCAGTTTGCCGACGATACCTGCTGGGTAGCGGGCCACCGAGCTCTAAATGCTCCCGCCTGCGTGGAGCGCGTCACGGTAACAGTCCCATTCTTGCTCACCCAGGTTGTGGCTGGCGTTGCCGTGGTTGTCGGAGCCGCCAAAGAAGGGGCGATGCACGCGCTGCTTGCGCCGACGGGCAATCTGGCGGCCACACCCGGCCGGGTGATGCTCAAGATGCCACAGGTATTACTGGTGACTGATCAAACAATCGAAACCGAATCAGATTGTTGCCTTTAGGGTCCGCGTGTTATACTAGGGCAATGAATAACGAAGAAAAACTCACCTGGGCCGATAAAGTACTAGCCCGTACCCTTTTACCGCTTATCCCGCGCTGGTGCCGCCCCAATCATATTACGATGGTGCGCTTTATTACCACGCCGGTGGTTGGCTGGTTGCTCTGGACCAGGCAGTACACTGCTGCTTTGCCGTTGTTTTTTATTGTCGCTTTTACCGACGCGCTCGATGGCGCGCTTGCTCGCGTGCGCGGCCAGGTTACTGAGTGGGGCAAACTCTACGATCCGTTGGCCGACAAATTTTTGATTTGCCTGGCTGTATCGATTTTAATGTTCCGCTATCTGGATCCGTTGGTAGGGGTGTTAACTATCGTTTTGGAGATCACGATCATTTTAAGCGCACTCATCAAAAAACAGCATGGCGTTGCGGTGCAAGCCAATTTGTGGGGGAAGATAAAAATGCATTTTCAGGTGTATGCCGTGGCGTGTATCGTGCTCGCCATTTTATTTCAGCTGCCTGCCTTGCAGACAGTCGGCGCTGGCCTGCTGTATATGGCCCTCACTTTTGGTATTATGAGCCTCTTAACCTATAGTGTTTAGCCTGTATGCTCCAAGAATTGTGGTACGCCTTTTTGTACCAGCCGCTGTTCAACGCGTTAATTTATATTTACAACAACATCGCCGACCAGAATTTGGGTTGGGCGGTAGTTTGGCTGACCGTTTTTTTGCGCATTTTGCTTTTGCCACTCACCATTATTGCCGAGCGGAATAATTCGCTGCACGAAAAAGTCGAAATCGAAGCCCTTGAAACCGCCCAAGCGCTCCGCCACGATCCGGTGATGCAAAAACAGGAGTTCCGGCGGATTATGAAGAAACACCGTATCTCTCCGTGGGCCAAAGTGTTGGCGCTCGTAGTGCAAGTGGTGGTGTTTCTGCTTCTGTACCAGGTATTCGTGCAAGGTATTAACGGTGAAAAAGTACTCAAGACCCTGTACCAGTTCGTAGACTTTCCCGGCCGCATTAATATTGATTTTTATGGCTTTGATATCGGCAAGACCCATGATTTAATCTGGCCTGGCATTGTCGGGGTCTATGTTTTTGTTGGAATTTTGTTGCAAAACCGTCGGCGCGCCAAGTGGGAACAGTCCGATATGTTTTTTACGATCTTTTTTCCACTTTTTATCTTTGGTTTTTTGTGGTACCTGCCGATGGTAAAATCATTGTTTCTTTTGACAACAATGGTTTTTTCTGATATCATCGGCCTGCTGGCGCGTATGGTAACCGGTAAGAAAAAAGACCCACACGGCCACGACGATGGGGGAACCCATCATTAAAATAACCTATCAGTATGTCCGCGGATTCACTGGATAAATTAATGTATTCATTCGTTGTTGAAGATGTCCTGAAAGGTCTCTTTATTTACGTTCCGCCGGGTTACGTGGCCTGCGTTTACGATTTGGGCCGCGGCGTGCTCAAAAAAGTACTGACCCCCGGGTTGCACCTCAAAATCCCGTTCTGGCAGAAGGCCAAGCTGTTTAATACTCAAACCTTGGAATACGGAATTTCCCGCCAATTCAAACCAGAAAACGAAAAAATGTTGGGCGATATCCCCACCGCCGCCAACACTCAGGATGGTAAAAAAGTGGGCGTAGAAGGTACTATTCTGCTCCGCCTCGACGTGCACCAAATCCCAGCTATTTGGCAAACTATCGGCGAAGATTTTGTAGCTAAAATTGTTCGCCCCAGTATCCGCAGTCGTATCCGGATGGTTTTTAGTCGTTTTGACTTCCCCGATATCATTGGACCCAAGCGCGACCAGGTAGAAATGGATCTTAAAAATGAACTCGAACGTATTTTTTACTCTCGGGGAATCTATGTGGAAAATGTCTTGTTAAGCGAGATTTCCCAGATTCATCAGTAAACCAACCAAACCGTCGCTCGGCGGTTTTTTTGTACTCTTAATTTTCCCTTACAACAAGCAACGTGTGTCATCCCCGTGAAAACGGGGATCCAGGTGTTCGTGTAATTGTGGATTCCCGCTGGCG
>JAHFHZ010000022.1:11707-16807 GCA_023246715.1 Candidatus Magasanikiibacteriota bacterium
GCTGGCGCGGGAATGACTGGGTGTGATTATGCGCCCTACATACATGTGTTTTTGTCCACAAATAAGCTCTTGACAGGTAAGGTAGGGGTGCAGTATTATCACTCTAAAGTATTGAGTGATAATTAGTTATCGGCGTTTATGGAAGCCCGCCAAGCCGAGTTATTGCAACTAGTGATTGAACACCATGTAGCCTCGGCCGAACCGGTGGGGTCTAAATTTTTGGTGTCCGAGGGTAATTTGGATTGGAGCGAAGCCACGGTACGCAACGAACTTCGGGCTCTGGAAGAAGCCGGTTACCTCACGCACCCGCATACCTCGGCCGGGCGCATTCCGACCGCCAAAGGCTACCGATTTTATGTTGACCGCCTCGATCTGGCTGCCGACAAGCTGCCAAAAACCACCGAAGCCAGGCTTGCCGCCAGCGTGGCCGCCGAAACCGATTATGAAACCGCTCGCAAGCAATTAGCTAAAAGCATTGTGGAATTTTCCAATGAAACCGCCTTAGTGGCTTTTGGCCCCGACCGTTTATACTATACCGGCCTCAGCAACTTATTTCAGAAGCCGGATTTTGGGGAACCCGCCGCGCGCGTGGATATTTCCGGTGTGTTCGATCGCTGCGAAGATTGTTTGGAATTATTTTTTCCCTCTGTTTCCGAAACGCCGCGGTTTTTTATTGGCGCCGAACACCCGTTTGGTGAAATGCTCACCGTTTTGGCGTTCCGCTTTGGCAAAAAACAAGATTCACTGTTTGCCTTGCTGGGGCCACAGCGCATGGAATATGCACGCAACTGGAGTATTATCCAAAAAGCTCGCGAACTTGCTTAATAATATTTTTTCGTTTCAATATGCAGGATAACGTTGTATTGCCAGAAGATAAATCCGAAGCGGCTCCCGAGGAGACGCTAAAAACCGTCTTGCCGACGGCCGACGAGGCACTCATCAAAGAGTGCGCTGAATACAAGCTCGGCTGGCAGCGAGCTTTGGCCGACTATAAAAATTTGCAAAACGAAACCGCTCGGCAGCGTTCTGAATGGGCGACCTTTAGCGAACAGCAAATTCTGGAAGAATTTATCCCCGTCTATGATAACTTTAAAAAAGCCTTTGCCCATAACCCCGCTGTGCCGGGCGATGAAGAAGGCAAGAAAATGCAGAACTGGATCAACGGCATCGGTTTTATCATGAAACAATTCGTCGAAATTTTAAAAACGCACCAGGTCGAAGAAATAAAAACCGTTGGCGAAAAATTTGATCCTGCCAAGCACGAAGCCGTGGGTGATGAACCCGCTGATGGCCATGAGCCGGGGATTATTATTCGCGAAACCGACGGCGGCTATGTCCTGGGGGGTCGCGTAATCAAAGTAGCTAAAGTAATCATTAGTAAATAATTTATATATGTCTCTCATTCGTTGGTCGCCCATGTTGTTTGATGACATGGATGAAGCCTTAAGCCGCCTGCCCGCGACAGTCGGCAGCCAAATCAAATCATTTGTCCCAGCCATGGATATGTACGAAACCGCTGCCGCTGTGGTGGTAGAAGCGCCGTTGGCTGGCGTGCGCCCCGAAGACGTTGAAGTGAGCGTGCACAAAGGTATTCTGATCGTGAAAGGTGAAAGCAAAAAAGAACACGAAGTAGACGACAAGAATTATTACCGTAAAGAAGTGCGGCGCGGTTCATTTTACCGCGAAATGGCCTTGCCCACCCAGGTAAAAGAAGACGCGGTCACTGCCGAGTTCGAGGGTGGCGTGCTCAAAATTACCTGTCCCAAAGCCGCTCCCGCCAGCGCCAAAAAAATCGATATTAAGATTCTTGATAAATAACCAATATGTTTTCACTATTCAAGAAAAGTGACGAAGAAAAAGTGGTGGCTGAATCAAAATTTTTCACGCTGATTGCCGCGATTTTTACCACCGTGCTGGTAGTATCTAATATCATCGCCGGTAAAATCGCAGATTTCGGAAACGGCTATTTTCTCTCGGCGGCGGTAATTTTTTTCCCGATAAGTTATATTATTTCGGATATTCTGACCGAAGTGTACGGCTTTGCCGCCGCGCGCCGCGTGCTGTGGACCGGATTTTTGTGCAATTTATTGGCAGTCGTGGCTATCGCCATTGCTATCCACCTGGCCCCCGCTCCGTTTTTTGCCGATCAAGAAGCGTACGCTAAAATTCTTGGTTTTTCCGGGCGCTTGTTAGCCGCTTCGTTTATTGCCTACCTGGTTGGCGGATTTACCAATTCCTTCATCATGGCCAAAATGAAAGTCTGGTTGCAGGGCAAAAAATTGTGGCTGCGCACCATCACTTCCACCATCGTTGGCGAGGGGATTGATACCGTGCTGTTTACCAGCATCGCTTTTGCCGGAATTTTTGCCGGCGCCCAAATTGGCCAGGTGATTTTCTACGAATGGATCGCCAAGAGCTTGTTTGAAATCGTCCTGACCCCGGTAACCTACGCCGTAATCCGTTTCCTGAAAAAAGCCGAAGGCATCGATCATTACGATAAAAATACCAATTTCAATCCATTAAAATATTAACTGTCATTGCGAGGAGCACAGCGACGAAGCAATCTCCGAATTCAAAGTTAAAATTGTTTAATTAAATTAACATTGTAAGCAAGGGGATTGCTTCGCCTCATTCCTCGGCTCGCAATGACAAGTATATGCCAACAAGCAAACAAGATTTATCACAATTAACCAAACTTGGTAACACCGCCAAGGCGGAACGAAAACTGGAAGTATTCCCCAATCATGCGGGAGCCAATATGGAAGTAAGCCTGCATTGCGCTGAATTCACCTGCCGCTGCCCGCTCACCGGCCAGCCCGACTACGCCGAGATCGAAATCAATTACGTGCCGAATAAATACGTGGTTGAATCGAAATCTCTCAAGCTGTATCTGGAAACCTTTCGTGATCAGGGTGTGTTTCATGAGCATCTGGCCGTGGATATCGGCAAAGATTTTGTAAAATACGTTAAGCCAAAGAATGTGGAAGTAACAGTGATGTTTAATTCTCGTGGCGGGATTGCCATTGATGCGACGTGGAAGTTTAATGGTTAATTAGTTGATTGGTTTATTAGTAACGACCCAGGCAAATACACCAATTCTATGGAGAGCAAGTATGTGGATTTTACGGAGTTAGAAGTATGGAAACTCTCCCATGAGCTAGCACTAAAGATATATATTATTTGTAAGTTTTTACCCGAAGAAGAGAAATATGGTGTAAGTAGTCAAATAAAACGTTCAGTAAATTCCATTGCGGCTAATATTGCGGAAGGCCACGGACGCTTTCACTATCAGGAAAATATTCAATTTTGCAGACAAGCACGAGGATCGCTAGAAGAGACCAGAAACCACTTGCTTTTTATAAAAAGCAGTAATTTATTAAAAAAGATTAGTAGCATTGAATACCTTATTGACGTATGTCAACAAATTAAATTAAAACTCAACGCCTATATTGCGTATCTAAAAAAATGTAAACAGAGTATACATAATTAATTAATAAACAAGTAAACTAATTAACTACTTTATGTCCAAAGTTCTCGGCATCGACCTCGGTACAACCAACTCGTGCATGGCCATCATCGAAGGTGGCCAGCCCAAAGTGTTAGAAAATAAAGAAGGCGCACGCACCACGCCGTCAGTGGTAGCGGTAAGCAAAACCAACGAACGTCTGGTTGGCCAGCTCGCCAAGCGCCAGGCCGTCACCAACCCAACTAACACCGTCTATTCCGCCAAGCGTCTCATCGGCCGCAAATGGAGCGATTCCGAAGTGCAGCGCGCCAAAGGCATGCTGCCCTATGAAATCACCCAAGAAGGCGAGGGCGTACGCATTGTCATGAACGGCGAAAAATTCGCCCCTGAACAAGTGGGCGCGATGGTGCTCGGTAAGCTCAAAGCCGATGCCGAAGCTCGCCTGGGCAGCCCGATCACCGAAGCGGTGATTACCGTGCCGGCCTACTTCGACGATTCACAGCGCCAAGCCACCAAAACCGCCGGTGAAATTGCGGGACTCAAGGTGTTGCGCATCATCAACGAACCCACCGCCGCGGCCCTGGCCTATGGTTTTGATAAAAAAACCGACCAGAAAATTGTGGTCTACGATTTGGGTGGTGGGACTTTTGATGTTTCAGTCCTCGAAGTCAGCGCCGATTCTGTGCAAGTGCTCTCCACCAACGGCGACACCTATCTGGGCGGCGATGATTTTGACCAAGTATTAATTACCTGGATTATTAATGAATTCAAACGCACCGAGGGGATTGATTTGGGCAAAGATGCCCTGGCTTTGCAGCGCATCAAAGAAGCCGCCGAAAAAGCCAAGATCGAATTGTCTACCGCCCAGGAATCCGAAATCAACCAGCCGTTTATCACCTCGGACGCTACGGGCCCCCGCCACTTAATGCTCAAAATTACCCGCGCCAAATTAGAAGAATTGGTGGGGGATTTGGTAAACAAAACCCTCGGCCCGGTCAAGCAGGCGTTGAGCGATGCCAAATTATCCGTCGGCGACATCAACGAAATCGTGATGGTCGGCGGTATGACCCGTATGCCGCTCGTGCTGCAGGCCGTGGAAAAATACTTCAACAAAAAACCAAATATCAGCGTGAACCCCGACGAAGTCGTGGCCGTGGGCGCGGCCGTGCAGGGCGGCGTGCTCCAGGGCGACGTGAAAGACGTGCTCTTGCTGGATGTCACCCCCCTTTCGCTCGGTATCGAGACCATGGGGCAAGTCTTCACTAAACTTATCGAGCGCAACACCACCATTCCGACCAGCAAATCGCAAGTATTTTCGACCGCGTCGGATTCTCAACCTGCCGTTACTATCCGTGCGGCCCAGGGCGAACGCACCATGTTCAATGATAATAAATTACTTGGCGAATTTACGCTCGACGGCATTCCGCCCGCTCCGCGCGGCGTGCCGCAGATCGAAGTGAGTTTTGACATCGACGCCAACGGCATCCTCAGCGTCAAAGCCAAGGACAAAGCCACCAGCAAGGAACAGACCATCCGCATCGAAGGCAGCAGCGGCCTCGACAAGGCCGAGGTAGAACGCATGAAAAAAGATGCCGAAGCCCACGCGGTCGATGACAAGAAAAAACAAGAGCTCA
>JAHFHZ010000023.1 GCA_023246715.1 Candidatus Magasanikiibacteriota bacterium
GGCGTTTCAATGGGTGGCGCATTGTTTGAATTAAAAAACTCACCAGGGTGGTGAATAATTTTTGGTTTGGTTTAAAAAAGTTAGTGGTGAGTGGGTTAAGGGGTTTCGTAATTCAGAGCTTGTAGCTTGTTTTTTAACATTAATTCAAAATTTTTAACCAGCTGGCAGAGTGGGAATGTTATATAACTTCCTAGCCTGCTGGCTGGTTCTAAGGCCAAATAATTTTCCAAGCGCAACGTGCAAATGACGTTGTGGAGGAATGAATCAACAAAAGGAGTTATCATGAAGATTCCGATCAGTCTCGTTGAGCAGGGCGCAGGCACGCAGTTTGTCACGGCGTACCGCGCTTGGGAAAAAGGACGAAATGACCTCTGTGGAGAGATCGCGATCTGCGGAGTGGTTGGGTGGCTTTTGAGCGCAATTTTTATTGTTTGCTCCTACGACCTCGGCGGGATGACCCCATTCTTTGTCATCCTGGCCACCATTCCGTGGATGATTATCACCATAGGGATCACGACGCTCCTCGCCCCCGCTTCTCTTTCGGACCTCTTCGAAAGGAGAAGCCTGCCCGGAGCTGACTTCCTGGAAGCCAACCTGGCGCGGGTCAGCCTCGCCGGTGCTGATCTCAGCAAAGCCAACTTCGGCGGTGCCGATCTCAGAGGGGCCTCTTTCAGAGGGGCCAAGCTCCAGGGCACCCACTTCACCGACGCCGATTTGAGGGGTACCGACTTCACGGAGGCCGACATCCGCGGCGCTCAGGGCCTCCAGGACGCGGCGCTGCGGGGCGCGCTCGGTCTCGGCGGCTGTACCAACAAAAACGAGCCCTAGCGGCGTTAAGGCTGATACCCTACTATCCAGTTCAGACCCTGATTTGAACTGCCGCTCTTTCGCCCATCTACTTCTTCTCGCGCTCACGTCGGCGCACCAAGCAGTTGTGGGCAGTTTCTCTCACGAACCGGAGTCCCACACTTTGTTTCCAAATGATTTTTGAAACAAAGCATGACTCCGGTTTTTGTTTTGGAAAAAATTTGTCTTCAGCAAACAAATTTGTTAGTATTTCACCATTCACCAACGAAAGAAAAGAAAAATTGGACATTGTCAAAGACCGCACTATCATTTCGGTTTTAAATTTTGGGGGCTGCCTGGGTCGCCTACGGCGACCCGAAAAATGTTCGAGCAATGTTTAAAATAGTCCACAGTACTAAATCACCCCCGAGCGTTCGAAGGTGATTTTTTATTTGCCTCTATTTTGGGTGCTTTATTGTGCCGGGGCCTATTTTATGGTACAAAAAATATTACTTTCTTTATAATTTTCGCATGAATATGCTTCCTCGTCATGTCGCTGTTATCCCCGACGGTAACCGCCGCTGGGCCAAAGCCCGGCTGTTGCCCTCGTTTATGGGGCACCAAAAGGGTGCGGAAATGATTGAAAAAATTTTGGAACATTCGCTTCAATTAGGCATTGAGTGCTTTACGTTCTGGGGCTGCTCGGTAACCAACGTGACCGAGCGGGATCCTAAAGAGGTTGCTTTTTTATACACTTTATTTGAACGATATTTTACCAAGCTCTTGAAAGCCAAGGTGCTGCATGAACACCAGGTGCGCGTGCGCATGCTTGGGGCGTGGCCGCGCTATTTCCCGGAGTCGTGCCAGGCGGTGATGCGGGAATTGGAAGGGGTCACCCAGAAATACAACAAACACCACCTGACTTTTTTGTTGGCGTATAGCGGGTATGATGAAATGCTAATCGCGGCCGGAGCGCTGGCGGAAGAGCGGAGCAAAAATTCAGATTTTGTTATTGATGCCGAGTCTTTGAAGCAGCGACTTTTGACTCGTGATTTGCCGGTGGTTGATTTGGTGGTGCGTACTGGTGGGGAGCCCCACTGGTCGAGCGGGTTTATGATGTGGGACACGGGGGATGCCTTGCTTTATTTTACCGAAAAGCCCTGGCCAGCGTTTACCCCAGCCCAGTTCGATAAAGCGTTGGCCTTTTACGGGGCAACGGAACGACGCAAGGGCAAGTAGGGTAAAAAAGCATTGTTTCCCGGGTGGTGTTGTGGTATACTGTTTGATTAGGTATCAAGGAGGTGAAATATGGCTCTAAACACAACATGTTGTGGTTGAGCTGTGGATAACAACCCTATAGGTAGTATTTAGAGTGTGCTATACTAATGATTCCCCCAATGGGGAATCATTATTTTTTTAACTCCTGGCCTATGCCGCAGTCCAGCCTGCTCAAGATTAGGAAACGTGATTCAGCGGTAGTTGATTTTAATCCGGAAAAAATTGTTACGGCGATCCGTAAAGCATTTATTGAAGTGCGCGGCATGTCGGACGCGGCGGTGGTGGAGGCGTTATCCAAAAACGTAATTGCTCGATTGGAACAAGTGTTCGCCACTTCCACCCCGAAGGTAGAAACAGTACAAGATTTCGTGGAACGCCAGTTAATGCAAGAAGAATTTTACGATGTAGCCAAATCGTACATCCTGTACCGATACGAACATACCAAGGAGCGGGAAGAAAAAAAGAAAGAAGTGCTGGAAAAATTGGATAAAAATGATTTGATGATTATCAAGCGTTCGGGTCAGAAAGAGGTTTTCTCGTTCGATAAAATGCGCCGGACGCTTGGCTACGCCGTACGGGGGCTCGAAGCAACTGTTAATGCCGAAATGATTTTGGAGCAGTGCCGTTCAGAATTATACGAGGGGATTACGACCGGCGATATTTCCCGCGCCTTGATTATGACGGCCCGGGCTATGATTGAACAGGATCCGGCCTATGCAAAAGTCGCTGCCCGCCTTTTGTTGAGCGTAAATTATAAAGAAGTAATCGGCGCGGACCGGCTAGACTTTAATAACTTGGAAGCGCAGTACCGCGAAGCGTTCAAACGAAACATTAAATACGGGGTGGAATTAGAAAGACTTGATCCGCGGATGTTAACGTTTGATTTGGACGCCTTAAGCCAGGCGTTGGTAATCGAGCGCGATGACCTGTTTGCGTATATTGGTTTGCAAACCGTGTATGACCGGTATTTTTTGTCGGATCATGAAAACAAGCGCGTTCTCGAAACTCCGCAGATGTTTTGGATGCGTATTGCCATGGGCCTGGCGCTGATTGAACGCGAAGAAAAGCATACCTGCGTGGTGCAGTTTTACGAAATTATGTCGAAGATGTTGTATACGCCATCGACGCCAACGCTGTTCCATGCCGGCACGCATAAGCCGCAATTGGCTTCGTGCTACCTGAACACCGTCACTGATTCGTTAGATAATATCTTTAAAACTTACGCGGATAATTCACAGCTCTCTAAATGGTCGGGCGGGATTGGCACCGACTGGACCAATATCCGTGGCACCGGCGCATATATTAAGGGCACCGGCGTTGATTCCCAGGGGGTTATTCCATTTTTAAAGATCGCCAACGACGTGACGGTGGCCATTAATCGCAGCGGTCGCCGACGCGGCGCGGCCTGCGTGTATTTGGAAGCTTGGCACTACGACGTAGAAGCGTTTTTAGAATTGCGTAAAAATACGGGCGATGAACGCCGCCGCACCCATGATATGGATACGGCGAACTGGATTCCGGATTTATTCATGAAGCGCGTGAAAGAAGACGGCGAATGGACCCTGTTTAGCCCCGACGAAACTCCGGAATTGCACCATATCTATGGCCGCGCCTTTGATGAGAAATATGTTCATTACGAACAACTGGTCGCCGCAGGAAAAATTCGCCTGTTCAAAAAATTAAAAGCCCGCGACTTATGGAAAAAGATGTTGGCGATGTTGTTTGAAACAGGGCATCCCTGGATTACGTTTAAAGATCCGTGCAACGTGCGTAGCCCCCAGGATCACGTGGGCGTGGTCCATAATTCCAACCTCTGTACGGAAATTACGTTGAATAACTCGGAAGACGAGACCGCGGTATGTAATTTGGGTTCGCTCAATTTTGCCAAGTTTATCAAAGACGGCGCTTTTGACCCGGCCTTAGTGGCCGAGGTGGTACCGATCGCGATGAGAATGCTCGACAACGTGATCGATATTAACTTTTATCCTACCGAAGACACGCGGCGTTCTAATATGCGTCACCGGCCGGTGGGCCTCGGCATTCGCGGCTTCCAGGATGCGTTGTACTTGCAGAATATTAACTTTGATTCCGACGCGGCGGTGCAATTCGCCGATTATAGTATGGAGGTGGTTGCGTACCACGCCATTCTGGCCTCGGCGCACTTGGCGCGCGCGCGCGGAGCGTATCAAACGTATCGCGGATCAAAGTGGGATCGAGGTATTTTGCCGCTGGATACGCTGGACCTGCTTGAACAAGAACGCGGACTCAAGATTGACGTGGACCGCACGAGCCGACTGAATTGGATGCCGGTGCGCGAAGCCATTAAGGTTTATGGAATGCGCAATTCTAATTGCTTGGCCGTGGCTCCTACCGCCACGACGGCTAATATTGTGGGTTGTTTGCCGACGATTGAACCGATCTATAAGAATTTGTACGTTAAATCCAACCAGGCCGGAGACTTTATCGTGATTAATCCATACTTGGTGGATGATCTGAAGAAGTTGCAGCTTTGGGATTTTGAAATGCTTGGCAAATTGAAATATAACGATGGCAGCGTGGCCGCTATTACCGAAATTCCCGAAGCGATTCGTGCCAAACACAAAGAAGTATTCGAGATTAATCCACGTTGGCTGATTAAATCCGCTGCTTACCGCGGTAAGTGGATTGATCAGAGCCAGTCGCTGAATATTTATTTCCGCAGCACCTCTGGCAAGGAATTGAGTGAAGTGTATATGTATGCCTGGGAGATGGGCCTTAAGACCACCTATTATCTGCGTTCACTTGGCGCTTCACAGGTAGAAAAATCAACCGTAGATACCGGAAAATATGGCTCAACGCATCTGCGTAAACAGTCCGAGGGCCCGGCCGCCGCCCCAGAGAGCTCTGCCCCGGTGATGATGGTAAACGTCCCGGTCATTGAGCCGATATTAATGAAGGCCTGCGCGATCGATGACCCAACCTGCGAATCTTGCCAAAGCTAATTCAGTCCCGGAGTAACTATTGAAGAACTATGCCAATTTCCAAAACCGTCACTCGCATCGACATTAATCAACGCCGGATTATTAACGGAGCGGATGCCGATGTGATTCAGCTGTATCCGATGAAGCACTTGTTTGCCTGGGAAGCGTACAATACGGGTAATGCTAACCATTGGTTGCCGACCGAAATCAGCATGCAGAAAGATATTGAACAGTGGCGTTCGCCCGGAGTGTTATCTGACGATGAGCGCAAAGCGCTCAAGACGGTGCTGGGTTTTTTCACCACGGCTGATTCGATCGCGGCGAATAATATTGTGCTGGCCTTCTATCGCCACATCACGAGCCCGGAATGCCGGATGTATTTGCTGCGTCAGGGTTACGAAGAGGCAATTCATACCCATGCCTATCAGTATATCGTGGAGAGCTTGGGCCTTGATGAAGGTGAGATCTTTAATATGTACCGTGAAGTAGACGCGATCTATAACAAAGACGAGTTTATTCTGGGCTTTAATGAGGGGATTTTTGACCCCGCTTTTAAGACCGGTACTTTTGAGGCAGATCAGAAATTCTTGGAAAATATTGTAGTCTTTTCGATTATTCTGGAAGGAATCTTCTTTTATAGCTCATTTGCCGTCATGTTTGGTTTTCAACGCCAGAATAAAATGATTGGTTCGGCCGAGCAGATTCAATATATTATGCGCGATGAAAGCCAGCATTTGAATTTTGGAATTAATATGGCTAACACGATTAAAGAAGAACAGCCTGAATTGTGGACTCCAGAATTTCAACAGCGCATGATTGACCTAGTGAAAAGAGCGGTGGTGCTGGAGTGCACCTTCGCCAAAGAGGTGTTTCCAACGGGGATTTTTGGAATGAACGCCGAAGGTTTCAAGCAGTACATCGAATATATTGCTGATCGCCGGTTAGCGCGCATTGGTTTGGCGCAACAATATAACGTGGCCAATCCTTTCCCCTGGATGAGCGAAGCGATCGACCTGTCTAAGGAGAAAAATTTCTTCGAGACGCGTGTTACTGAATACCAAGTAGGAGGAGCGTTGGAGTGGTAAAGTTGATTTAGAAACAGACCCGCCGCAAGGCGGGTTTTGTTTTTTTACGCCACGCTGATTGACAGGCCAGGCGTAGTATGCTTGGCTAGCGGTTAATCGGCCTACTGCCGAAGTGAACCAAGGAGGTCCTCATGTTGTTCCGGATACCTATAAACAGCAAAGCGCCGCTCGCACTCGTCATAGCATGCCTGGCGGCAGCGGGCTGCGCGCCGTTCTTGGATGGCCGTGCTGCGCCCGCCGCCGCCCACGCAGGCGAGGAAGCGCCGCCGCCCTTGCCGTCGGGAGCCAAGCGCTGCCCGCTCACCGCGCCGAGCGACCCCGCCGAGTTGCCGTATATCGCGGCTCAGGCCCTCGGCACCGCGCCCAACTTCGACCAGGTGAGCGAGCTGGTCATCGAGTGCGAGGATGGCTACTATATCCGCGCGTGCACCGACCAGCGGGTGGCCGTCCGGGCCGTCAATGGCACGCTTGAGTCGCCGGTGCTCGAGATCAGCCGCACCCCGGACGGCACCCATTCCCAGTGGCGTCTTTCGCTGCGACCCAACCCCCGGTTCGTGCCGTCGTTCGTTGATCTGATCATGACCTGCGCCCCGGCGGCGGTCGGGGAGATGGCGGAGCCTGCTCCTTCTGGGATCCGCGATCACATCCAGCAGTAAGAGGTGCTCCATGGCGCCGTAGCCAGCGCCTCGCTCTTTTTAGCACCACGTCGCGCAACCCTCCTCTGGTGATTTGACTCAACTGTCAAATTTCAAGCGGAGGGTTTTTGTTTTTGGTTTTTGGTTGACTGCCTCAGTGGCATTTGGTATGCTAGGCAGCGTTTAGAAACGGCACGTTTAGCCGCGGTAGCTCATCGGTAGAGCGCAGCCCTGAAGAGGCTGGCGTGGTCAGTTCGACTCTGACTCGCGGCACCACACGAATTATTGTAGAAATATTGTCTAGATTTTGGACTATACTGTGCATAGTCCATTCTCGCTCGAAAGAATAAAAATTTATTTTTTATTTTTCTTCACTTGAACGGGGTATGGCTCAATTGGCTAGAGCACCTGGTTTGGGACCAGGGGATTGTGGGTTCAAGTCCCACTACCCCGACTAATAAAATACCCCGCTTTGGCGGGGTATTTTATTTTTTGAAGCTCTCTTGTTAAGAGTTGTGGTTTAAATCAATCCGGTAGTAATGCTCGTAGATTTCCCAGAAGGCCAAAAGAAGCGAGGTGATTACCGGGCCGATCACGAAGCCAGAAGCGCCGAAAACGGCGATGCCGCCAAGCGTGGAAAAAAAGATCAAAAGGGGATGAATATGCACGTCTTTGCCGACCAGAATCGGGCGCAAAAGGTTGTCGCTGGTGCTGATTACCACCAGACCTATGAATAAAACCACAATGCCCTGCCAGACGCCGCCAGTAGCCAACAGGATCAAACCAGCTGGGAGGTAGACGATCGCCGCGCCAAGCCCGGGAATAAGCGAAAGCACGAGCATTAACAACCCCCAAATCACGGCGTTATTGATTCCGACTAGCCAAAAGACCAGGCAGCCGAGAATGCCCTGGATCGTGCCGATAATAAGCGTGCCTTTGAGGGTTGCTTTGGTGGTGAGGGTAAATTTTTGATAGAGCAAGCGTTCATTCTTGTCGCTCAGCGGGCACAAGTGCATTATTTTTTTGAGCATTTTTTCGCCATCGCGCAGGAAGAAGAACAGGCTGTACATCATGATGATAAACATCACGAAAAAGACGATGGAGTTTTGGGTAAAATCTTTGAGGCTGGTAATGGTGAAATTGAGGCCGGTGCGAGCGATTTCGGTGAGCCGCTCGGTGACTAGTTGTTCGTCGATGTTTAGTTGAGAGAAGGCCGTTTTTTCTTTGATGATGGTGATTGCTTGGCGGGTTGATTCGATTAGCCCGCCGCCGGAATTAAGCGAGTTATAGACCGAAATTGATTCGCTCACCAGAATAGTGCCCATTATGGCCAGCGGAATGATAATGATCAAGAAAACAGCGACCAGCGTGATAAGCGCGCTTAAATTAGCTGATTTAAGCCGGACTAGCAGTCGGTTGTACAGCGGATAAAAAAGTGTGGCGATAACCGCGGCCCAGAAGAGCGGGTAGATGAAAGGGCGTAGTAACATTAAAAATAACAGGCTGACGCCAGCGAGGAACGAGAAAAAAATAATGTAGCGAATTTTGGAAAATTCCATAGTACATGACTAGCTAGGGATTATTTTGAAGCCTATTTTCTACAGTTAAGTTTACCCTATTGAACGTTTGTCGGCAACTTTTTGGCTGCAAAAATTTCGCGTAGGGTCGAGGGGCGGGCAACTTTGAATAGGGCAACGAGTAGCGAATATACGCCTAAGCCAATCGGCAATAAGCCAAATAACGGCAGAGATCGGCAGTAAAATAGCACCATTGCCATCACCGTGCTCGCCAGGAAAATTTTAAGGAAACTGAAAGGGTTAGGCCAGAATTTGGCCGAACGACAAGCGAGAATCATTAGCCAAGTACCAGCGGCAAATTCGGAAAAGAGCGTGACGATTATGGCTCCATTCACTCCAAAGCGAGGCAGCAATATTACATAAGCAGCAAGACTACAAACGGCAACGGTGAAGTAAATTTTAAGAGCTTGCCGTTGCCGATTGAGTGCTAAGACCACATGACCAAAGGTCATGCCAAGCGTGATGCCGATAATTGCCGGGGATAGGCGTTGCAATATAATTCCGGCTGGAGCAAAGTCAGCGCCAGCTACGAATTGCATGATTGGCCTGCTGATTACAAAAATAGCGGCAGCCGCCGGCAACAAGAATAAGGCCACCAGATCAAAACTGGTTTGGAGGAGGCGGTGCACATTAGAGGCACCTTCGGCGGCGCGGCGCGCCCAGGCCCCCGCAATGAGCGGCATCATAATACCCATCAACAGCGCGGCTAGTTGCAGCACGATATCTAAGACCCGATAACTGGCGCCGTACAGGCCCACCTCGGTTTGCGAAACATACAGAGGTAACAATAAACGGTCGCCCTGCAGATACATGGTGTTACAGATAATCGCGATTGCTGTTGGCCAGAGCCGGGCAAACATCAGCCGCGAAATAGCGCGGTTAAACGACAGGCGCAAGTGGCCATATCTGGCAACCAAGTATCCAAAGTATACAAACGATGAACAGCTTACGGCCACCATGATCGGTAAAAATCCTTTTTCCAACCAGCTCACGCCAACAATCGCGCCAATCAGGGCGGCGCGACCCAGAATTTCGCCAGTTGTAAAAATTACGGTCGCTAGGCTGGCTTGGTAGAATCCAATGAATACCTGATTAAGCGAGCTGGCTAAAAATGAAACGCTCAAAACAATTACGGCAAGCTTGATCGTGTCGGAATAGGGGAAAAAGCCGATTATGCCCACGGCCAGAGCGTTGGCGGCCAGCGCGGTGATTAGCCGCCAGGTAAATAATGTATTGATTAGCTTGTGTTCATCAAACATTTTTTCCGCCACCAGGTTGGCGGTGGTGACGGTGAAGCCGAAATCCGTAAAAATACCAATAAACTGCAAAAAGCCGCTGGCGGTGATGTACCAGCCGAACTGTTCCACGCCCAGGCTGCGCGTGAGCAGCGCTACCGCGATAAGGCCTAGAATGGTACTGATAGTTTTGCCTACTAATTGTACTATCGTGTTATAGGCAATTTGCCGTTTGAGCGACATATTTTTGTTTATTTTCTCTCGTAATTATTGGAGTATAGCATCTCGTTGTGGCGCTGAGCAATTTTTGGTATAGTGAAAATTCATGGATTTGAGAAGTATTTTATGCGTCGAATCTTTTTTTCCACTATTACGAGTTTTGTTTCCCTGGCTATTTTAGCTTTGATTGGGCAGCCATTATTGGCGTTCGCTGCCAATAGCGAGCTGGTAATCCGGGATGAAAGCTACGCGGGGAGCTATGTCAGCCAATCAATCGCGGACCCGATTGCTATTCCGGCTGGTACGGCCAAAATGGTGGTTGTTAAAATCAAAAATACCGGTACGGCGGCGTGGGAATCTGCTGGGGCACGGAGAGTCTCGGCCTATACTGTAGCACCAAAATACCGCGGCAGTATTTTTAAGGCAACGGATTGGCCGGGAGAGGATCAGACCCAGACGATTACTAAACGAACCGCACCCGGCGGAGTGGCGGAACTCCGCATTAATTTAGTGGCGCCAAAAACCTCGGGTAACTACGTGGAAAAATTTAATTTGGCCGCCGAGAATACTACGTGGATAAAAGGGGCAGGATTTTTTTTACAGATTAACGTCGTGGCGGCTACAAAAGCAACCGTTCCGACGGTTCAAGTTGTTTCTTCTACTTTGACTACAAGTGAACCTGTGCCAGAAAATTTGGCGGTCACCACGCCGGGCACGGCTTTGGCCGCCAAGCTGGTGACAGCTTCGCACAAAGCAATCGAAGCGGCCGGAGGAGAGGCATTTACCGTGTTGCTTAGTTTTACTAACACGGGTAGCTCAAGTTGGCAGGGGTATGAATGGAACGAAGCATTGAGCCGAGCGTTGAGCACTTCGTCGTCGGATTTGCCGATTAATTTGGCGGATAGTTCTTGGCTCACCGCTCAGCGGGTGCTTGCCAGCGACACCTCTGTTGAACCCGGGCAAACGGCGGATATTACCTTTACTTTGCGAATGCCCGTTGAACCGGGGGCATATCTGGCACGTTTTGCTTTGACTACTGCCGGGCAGAGTTTGCGTGGAGGTATTTTTGAACTTCCGTTGACTGTCAGCACGCCTGCGCCCCAAGGATACGCCGCGTCCACCTTTACTTCGCGAGCCTTGGTCCCACCGCCCACTATCCGGGTTGGCCTGTATTCGCCGAGTAAACCAGTTTTGGTGAAAACAAGTGCTGATTACCGCATATTTAACGGCCCGGATGAAGAAGGCCTGCTGCCAGTTGGCGAAACTGCTACGTTGGCATATAAAAATGGCACATATAGTTTTGTGAGTGAAAAGATTTCGTTTGCAGGCAAAAAATCAATTCGTTTGGTGCCGGATGATTTGATGGCCACTTTTACCCTTACCAATTATGAGCGGCGGCTGTCGGGGAGGCTGGATAATTTTAATACCTATCGGGGAATCTTGGAGCTTGCCTATGCTTCGACGAGCAAAGCTCCCTACGTTATTAACGAATTATCACTTGATGAGTATATAGCGGGCGTGGCCGAGGTATCAAACGGTTCACCGCCGGAGTATGTTTTGGCCATGGCCGTGACTGAACGATCGTACGCCTATTATCATCGACAGTACGCCACGGCCGCGGGCAAGGCTTTTCACGTGGTGCCCACTACCGCGGATCAATTATATTTAGGGTATACATTTGAATTAACTTCGCCTAAGGTGGCCGCGGCGGCGTATGCGACGCGCGGCCAGGTAGTGACGTATCAGGGTGTTCCCGTGGTTACACCTTATTTTAGCCATTCAGATGGCCGGACGCGCAGCTGGAGCGAAGCTTGGGGTGGAGCAAGCAAGCCGTGGCTGGTGAGTGTTGCCGCGGTATACGATGTAGGCAAAAGCATGCTCGGACATGGCGTGGGGATGAGCGGCCTTGATGCTTTGCTGCACGCCGGGAATGACGGTTGGAAGTACGATGAAATTTTACGGTATTATTATTCTGGAACAAAGGTGGAAAAGATTTATTAGTTTTTGTTTGAAATAGTTTATTGGGAATAATTTACGAAATACAAAATCAGCCCGGCTAGGATGATTATTAACTACCCAGGAAACCCTAGACGGAGGTCAAAGTAGGGGGAGTCATCCTTGTACGGTGGTGTCGTTTTGACCGGAGTCTGGGGAGGAGGTCATTTACAGTTTGTCAATCTAGCCTGGCCAGGACGGCGACACCAGCACCGGTGGGAACCCTTGGTTCAGCTATCAGTACTCGCTCACGAAGGTGGGCAAGAACTATGTGCACATCGTAGGGTGTGAGGGGGAATCCTACGAGCTGGAGTGCCCCAAGCGGCCGCAACCCGGTGTGCCTTGGGCCGTCTTCAAGGCCCGTACCACGCCCCAGCCGCAGGCGAGTGATCCTCCGCTCCCGATTCTCCGGCGTACCCACGGCGAATACCACCGAGACGTGAATTTCTACTCGGAGTACGTCATACCGGATACGGATAAATCGAGTCTGCCGATGTGGATCGAGTGCCTCTAGCTCCAACAGCTGAACCCGCAAGCTTGTTTCGTCGCTTCCATTCCTTTGATCTGGATAATTTTAGGTTAAAGGGATGGATTAAAAAATCAGCCAAGTTGGCTGATTTTTGCTAGTTTTAGAGAGGGGCGCTTTAGGCGGCTGGGGGAACAATCTGGTGGCCGCTTACCGGGCGAGGATTGATGATGTATGGATTGTGATGCTTACGATCTTCTTCGCAGAGATCCAAAATTAAATGCCGCAGGCCGTTTGGATCGGGAACATTGGGAATTAAAAATTTTTCGGTGGCGGCGGCTGTTTGAATGGTGAGGTTGCCATAATTAAAAAGTGAAGCAAAAATTCCGGTAACATCGGAGCTGACATCTTGAATGGTAAACAAATCAGTTTCCGAAACTGAGCGGGCAAACAGGGTTTTTTGTTCAATATCCAACAGCCGGTCATTGGTGATAATCAATAGATCCAGATAGAAGGTGACAAAGTTAGTGTACAGAAACAGCAATGCCGCAACCAGAAAACCGCTGCCGACTAAAATTGCCAGGGCGTTCGTGATCGGACTCATAAAAAGATTCGGAAACAGTGTCTCGGCAAACGTATAGAGAACAAATGGAATCGCGATTAAAACAGCGGCAAGTAATAGATAGGGTATGAAAGTAATGGCGCTTCGCCGCACCAATTTTTCTATCTTTTCGTAGGATTTTTGGTGGATGAATTCCGCAAGATGCATAAGGGTAGTATTAAAAACCAAGCGAGTTCCCGCTATCGAAATTAAAGAGCGTGATGGGCTCGCTCCAACCGATGTCGGGGAGCAGTTGCCAGGTGCCGAGCAAAATAAGAGCGACCGCCCCGAAAATTAACGCGCTGACCAACAGAGCGATTGTCGTGAGCGTGCCGGTGTGCACCAAGTGCAGAAGGTTGATGGCAAAAAAAATGCCACAGACAAATAAAAATCCCGCGTAGAGAGCCAGGAAAAGATAGAACGGCACTATGACCATAGGAGTGTTTAAAAAAAATTACAATTTAGAATAAGGTGGTGGCGGGGGGCTTTTGAACCCCCAAATGCTCATACGCGCGATGCGTGGCCAAGCGGCCGCGGGGGGTGCGTTCCAAAAAACCGGTTTGCAGCAAAAATGGTTCGTAGACGGTTTCAATTGTTTCCATTTCTTCGGCAATGGCCGCGGCAATAGTAGATAATCCGGTTGGACCGCCGTTAAATTTTCCGATAAGCGTGCTGAGTAAGCGCCGATCGACTTCGTCGAGGCCATATTTATCTATGGCCAATAAACTCAAGGCTCGTTCGGCGACGGCTTGGTTCACCGCGCCATTGTTTTCGATTTCGGCCACGTCGCGAATTCGTTTGAGCAGGCGATTGGCAATGCGCGGGGTGCGCCGGGCGCGTTTGGAAATGAGCTGGCTGGCCGCAGAATCGATGGCCAGTTTAAGCAGGGCGGCACTGCGTTCGATGATGCGCTGAATATCGTTTTCTTCGTAAAAGTTTAAATGGTACGTATGGCCAAAACGATCGCGTAGCGGCCCCGAGAGCAGGCTTAGTTTGGTGGTGGCGCCGATGAGCGTAAAGCGAGCCAGAGGCAGCCTGATGGTGCGGGCGGCGGGGCCTTTGCCCACGATAATGTCGAGTGAAAAATCTTCCAGCGCGGGATACAGCACTTCTTCGATCGTTTTATTTAGCCGGTGAATTTCGTCGATAAACAATATTTCACCTTCTTGCAAGTTGGACAAAATTGCCGCCAGATCACCCACGCGTTCCAGGGCCGGGCCCGAGGTGACCCGCACGTTGGCGGCCATTTCGCGGCCAATAATATGGGAGAGGGTGGTTTTGCCGAGCCCCGGGTTGCCATAGAGCAAAATGTGCTCAAGCGGTTCGGAGCGTTTTTTGGCGGCTTCAATGGCGATTAGTAGGTTTTGTTTGAGCTGTTCTTGCCCGACAAAATCCAAGAGCCGCTCGGGACGCAGGGCCCAATCCAGTTTTATTTCTTCGGGGGCCGCGGCTGGGGTAACCAGGCGCTCGGCCTCTTGTTCGTTTGGCGATTCAGCGTCCATAATGCTAGTATTATATGATAAAAGAGCTAAAAGTCAAAATGCTGAAACGGGCGCTTGGGGCGCACAATTAATTTGTTAATTTACCCTATGCCATTTGAACAAGAAGCCGAAGCGCGGCGGTGGCGCAATTTGGCCGAAAGCCGCGAAGGCGCGGTGGAGGCGGGGAAAGAGCGAAACGAAGAGCGTTTAGAACAAAAATTGGCGGCCCGGGAACGCGCCGAGCAACTACACCGCGAAACTAAAACTGCCCAGCAGCAACAGCAGAATATTATGGTGAATATGCAGCAGGTGGTGGCGGCCGTGGCAGCGATTCGCGCGCAATTGGGTTTGGGTGGATCGGTCAGCATTCCGGCGGTCGCCCAAGACGAGCGCTCGCTCGCCCTGATTAAAAAGAAATTAGCTGGTTTGCGCGGGCAATTGAGCGATTTGCAAGCGGCATTGTTTGCAGAGTTTACCGCTGAAGTCAGCCGGGAACAGCCCGCTTGGGCAGCGTCAGAGATTGAAGTCGAAGCAGCGCGGCGAGTAATGGCGACTTTGCAGCGGTTTGGCGTTGCCGAAACACCCTAGATTAGCGTCGGTAGAGGAATAATTTCGGCTGATGTGGTACCTCGTCAATTTTTTCGGGCGTCCAGCCAGGGATTGGCCACACATAGGCAATGATGCGTGCGCCGGGCTTGAGTTCGTTGGCTAATTTTTTGGCCAGGCGTTCGTTGGCGCGCGGGCTTAGAAAGATATAAATGATATCCGCGTCCGACAGCGAGACTGGCCAAAAGTTTTTACAGCGTACATGGTACGCTTTTTTTAGTAGCCACAAGCCGCGGATTTTCGCCAGAAGATAGGGTAACAACGAAACTTCAAAGCCGCGCGCGTCGGCGCCGAGCCGGGCGGCGGTGGCCACAAAGCGTCCGTCGCCACAACCAAGATCGTAAAATATTTCGCCAGGCCGGCAAGCGGCTAAATTAACAAAACGCCGTAGGTCGCGGCCACGGCTGGGTACCCAGGGCGCGCCCAAAAATCCGCCGTAAACGAAGGTGAGTAATACTAATATGACGGCGAGGAGTAACCAAAACACAAGATTGGCAAGTTAGAGGAGTAGGTCGAATTCTAAAATCATCGGCAGATGATCGGAAATGGGCAGGTCCGGCACTTGAAAGTTGGTCACCTGGATATCGGGAGTCACAAAAGTGTAATCGGCGAATTCTTGAAAACCATATTTGTTCGCGCCATATTCCGGATGAATTTTTTTCAGCAGGCTGCCACGGGTAGAAGTTATCTTAAATTCTTTGATTAAGTTGCGGAAGCCGTTTTGCTCAAACATGCCCACGCTTTGGGTGTGCGGCAGTAGGTTAAAGTCGCCGCAGACAATTTTGGCGCCGCTTTGCCCGGACAGAAAATTTAATACTTTTTGGGATTGTGCCAGGCGTTCCGGAGTGTCGAATTTGCTGCCCGGCTCGGCGGTGCCGTGAAAATTACACACGGTTAACATTTTTTCCTCGAAGGATAACGTGACGTGGTGCGTATTGTAGGGGAGCGTGACAAAATTGTTGCCCACCAGCCCGTTGGGTATCCCGTAGACAAAGAAACTGCCCGTGGTGGCAAGCGGCAGATTTTTTTTCATAAACGTGGCTACGCCGGTTTCCATTTTTTGATCTACCAACTGGGTAAGGTTGAAGTGTGTCTGCGTGGGGGCAAAAAAATACTGAAAATCAGGGAGGGCAATGATGAGTTCTTGCAGCAAGTTGGTGCGTGCTCCGTCGCTGACGAGCGGTGGCGCGGTGGCCGAGAGTATTTCTTGGAAACAAAAAATATCCGTATCCGGGGCGTGAGCGGTTACAAACGCTCGGAGCGGCTCAAAAAAGGTACCGCCGAAACTGTTTAGGGAGATAAGTTTCATAAAAAAATCGCCCTTTCCTTATAGCATGAATATAGTTTTCAGGCCAGAAGGATAGAGGGCGATTTTAGTGGGGAGGAGGCGACGCTGTTTACGAAGACGGACAGCGATAGCCCGTGACCATCACGGGGGAGTCCGACTTGAAGACGAAGGCCTTTGTTTTGCCGTCGTCGAGCAGCCGTGGGTTGTAGTTCCGCGAGGTGTAGATACTCGGCCAGCGATGCTTCGTGCCCGGGTTCGGGCAGGTGAAGCTGCGGATCATGCCCGCGTTGTCGCCGCACACGAAGAGATAGTAGGTGGTGTGCCCTT
>JAHFHZ010000043.1 GCA_023246715.1 Candidatus Magasanikiibacteriota bacterium
TGTGGTACCGAGTGACTTCAACCCCTTTACACGCCTTGCGACCGATGGCGGTTTCCTTTACGTTACCACAACGTTCACCGGCACCATCGACCTCGGCGGCGGCCCGCTCACGAGCGCCGGCAAGACCGACGTCTATCTGCTGAAGCTCGCGCTGTAGTTTCCCGCGTTCCTAATTAGCCTTCCTCGGCTCCTTCCTTGGTCAATGTCCTGCTTTCATTGACCCCAAAATCCATGCGTATTGCGTACCTAGGGATTTTGGCGCCGTGTGATATTGTTACGGCACATGGTATAGTTCATATCTGCTCACCATTACCATTACCACTGCCACTACTTTTTGGCACCGTTTACGGGGCCTGATCGGCCAACCAGCGCTCCCGCCAAGCGCAGTATGAAGCCGCCTACGAAGCGGCACAGCTGAAAGCCGAGGCCGAGCGTTTGCAATAGCGGCCACTAAAACCCAAAGCGAAGCCTCAACTCCGCAACTGCTCTACAACCCGCTCCTACCACTGAGTCTGTAGTTTTTCCGATTGGGTCGTTGCCAACGGCAAACATTGGCAACGCTACGGTATGGTGGTGGGCAGCGTGTGGCGTGATGTGGCCTACAGCTCTGAAGTAACCCGTATCTTTGGTACCAACAACTCGATCCGCATGGTAGAGCGTGGTAGCTATACGGCTGGCTGGACCCCGCAACACGGTGGTGGCACCACCGGCGCGGCGATGAACCTCCTTCAAATGTGGCAAATGCAGACCGCCGTTATTATGGACGGCACCCTGCCCGCTACCCCAGAGATGTATGCCAAAGGCATACCCGGTACCCGCACCAACGCGGGACAGACATTAAACGAAACCGATGCCAAAAACTATGCCTATGCCATCGGTGACACTAACTGGCAGAAGTATGTGGGGAGGAGGCCGGATGAAGTGGCCAAGGTGCCAACCAGTGAGTTGTTTAGTAAGGCAGTGGCGGGTAAAATCACTAAAAAAATATTTTATTGAAGACGTTTTCTAATTAACAACAAAACCTATGATTATCGGCATTGAAGCCGCCCACGCCAACCGTTCTGAGCGCACCGGAGTAGAGGAGTATTGTTGGCAAATGATTCAACACTTTAAAACCATCATACCCGCCGACGTGCGGGTTATTCTGTATTCCAACACGCCGCTGCAAGCGGAATTGGCCACGCTCCCGCCCAACTGGGAAGTACGGGTGCTAACCTGGCCACTTGGTAAATTATGGAGCCAATTGCGTTTGGCTTTTGAATTATTCCTTCACCCGCCCGATATTTTTTTCGCGCCCGCGCAGCTGGTTCCGCTGTGGTGCCCCAAAAAAACAATCACCATGCTGCACGACAGTGCGTTTAAGGCCGTGCCCCAGAGTTATCGCTTCTGGGGGCGGCAGTATTTAAAAATAATGAATCGTTTGGTACTCCGTAATTCCGCGCGTGTTTTGTTGTCGGCTGAATTTAATCGCCGAGAAATTCAAAAATATTACGGCCCGCGGTTTAATAATAAGCTACAGGTAATCCCGCTTGGTTTTGACGCTTCGCGTTTTCATCCGTTATCGCCCGAGGAGCGTGCCCCGCTCGCCGCCTTATTGGCGCGTTGTCAGGTTCACCCGCCATATATTTTTTATCTTGGTCGGCTGGAAGAGAAAAAAAATACCGCGCTTTTAATTGATGCTTTTAATTCTCTTAAACAAAAATATACCGAGCCGTTGCAGCTGGTGCTGGCAGGCAAACCGGGTGCAGGCTACGACACTGTGTACAGGGCGCTCAAACAAAGTCCGTTTCGTTCCGAGATTCGCGAGCTCGGCTTTATCGGTGGGTCCGAAGCCGCTCAATTACTTGCCGGTGCTGCCGTATTTGCCTTCCCCTCGCGCTATGAAGGGTTTGGTATTCCGCTGCTCGAAGCGTTCGCCGCCGGCTGCCCCGTAGTCGCTTCGCCAAACGGCGCGCTCCCCGAAGTGGCCAAAGACGCAACTGTTTTTGCTGATCCAACCAACACCGAGGCCTATGCCAGCGAGTTGTTACGCTTGCTTACCAACGTGCCGTTGCGCGACCAGCAGATTGATCGGGGAGTTAGGCGTGCCCGGGAATTTTCGTGGGCCAAAACAGCTGCCGCTACCTGGCAAACCATTGTGGAGTTGGCAAAAAAATACTAAATTTTCGATTGTCACGAGGCCAGTAGTTTGCTATAGTAACCCTATGATTATTGGTCACCATTTGGTACACGGATATTTTAAACGCGCCCTTTCAGTTGGCGCGTTAGAGCATACCTATTGTCTGGCTGGCCTTGCCCAGTTGGGCAAACGTACGCTTGCTCGCCTGGTAGCCGCCGAATTTTTAGGTACAACCGTTGGGCAGCTGCGGCAACACGCCGATTATTTGTACGTTGCTCGTGAAGTCGACGAAAAAACCGGCGAACGTAAACGCGATATCAGCATCGATCAAGCCCGTGCCCTGCGCTCGGCGCTCGGCGGGAGTTCCTGGAGCGGTCGACGCGTAGTGGTAATCGATGAAGCCGAGTACCTCAACGAATCTTCGGCTAACGCGCTTTTGAAACTGCTCGAAGAGCCGCCAGCGGATACAATCATTTTTTTATTGGTTGAAAACGAAGCGCTGCTCCTACCCACCATTTGTTCGCGGGTACAGTTGTTTTCTTTGAATCCCGTTGCCCTGCCTGAAGTAACTGCTGGGTTAGAAAAAATCCACGGCATTAGCACGCCGCTGGCCACCGAATGCGCCGCGTTCTCGGGCGGGCGACCGGGCAAAGCCATTACGTTGGCGCAAGACCCTGGCCTGCTCGCCGCGCAGCACGCCGCGTTGGCTGCGTGGCAGCGCTTGAGCCAGGAATCTTTTGCGGATCGTTTCGCCAAAATCGAAGAACTGCTCGACATAAAAACCCCTGAAGATGGGGTATCGGTACCGCTTTCGGATTGGCAGCTGTGGTGGCGCGCGGAATTATTAAAAAATTTGCAATTAACCGCGCTTGCCGGGGGCCCCTCGAACGGCGCGGCAGTTTCGAATCGCTCCGCCGCCGAGCTCGTTGCCATTATCGATGCCACGCAGGAAACCGCCAGTTTGCTGCGTCAGAATATTCATCCGCGCCTTGCTTTAGAAAATTTAGTCATCAATTTTTAACAAGCCCTATGGCTAAAAAATTTTGTATCTTTAGTCTGGCGCTATTGTTGCTAGGTGGCGCGGGTTGTATTCGCCTTGGCAGCAGCGCTACAGGACCGATGGGTATTTTTCGCACCGACAATAAGGGCGAAGCGTGGCGCGCCACCGTGGCTTACCCGACCGCGCAGGGTGTCAGTACTATCGCCGGGCTCAAGGTCTACCGCTTGGTCACCGACCCGAGCGATCCAAACACCATGTATCTGGCCACGCGTGGTCAGGGGCTGTTTTACACCTACAACGCGGGGGAATCCTGGCAATCGGTCGCCGATTTTAATGGGCAATTTATCTATGGCCTGGCTGTTGATCCCACCGACAAATGTACAATCTATGCCACCAACGGCCAGAATATCTATAAAACAACCGATTGCAGCCGTTCCTGGCAAACCGTTTATACCGAACAACGACCCAGTCAACGCTTGGTTGCTTTGGCGATTGATTTTAAACACCCCGAATTGATCTATGGGGCAATTGTGGGCGGCGACGTAATTTTAAGCTCTGACCATGGTGGCAGTTGGCGCACGATTAAGCGTTTTGGTTTCGATATTCAGCACCTGGCCACCGATCCGCAGACTCCCGGCCGGATTTATGTCGCCAGCTACCGCTACGGGTTATTTCGCTCCGATGATGGCGGAACCAGCTGGGCCGATCTCAGCAAAGGCTTGGATGCTTTTAACGACAGCCGTAATTTTTACCGCCTGGTACTCCATCCCACCCGCGCCAACACCTTATTTTGGCTTTCGAAATATGGCATTTTACGCTCCGACGACAGTGGCGCCAGCTGGCAGGAGCTTCCCTTGATTCCGCCGCCGGGAAGTGTTAATGTGTATGCCTTCGCCCTCAATCCCCAAAATGAACAAGAGCTCTATTTTACCGCCACCATTTTAGGCGATAAACAACAGCATCTGCGTTCCACTTTTTATCGCTCGGCAGACGGCGGGCGTACCTGGGTGACCAAAAAATTGCCTACCACCACTATTCCCGTGGCCATTTACGTGCACCCGGTGCAACCGGCCACCCTGTTTATGGCCTTCACCACTTTAAATTAAATTTTATGCGCCTCGACGATTGTAAAACAAATTTTGCCGCTGCCGTTTCTTTTTTGAAAGACGATATCGCCACTCTGCGCACTGGCCGTGCTTCTTCGGCGATGGTCGACAGCCTTATCGTCGAAGCCTATGGTTCGCACCAGCCCCTTAAAGCCGTGGCTTCGATTACTATTTCCGACGCTAAAACGATCATGATCGATCCGTGGGATAAAGGCTTGTTGGCCGCCGTTGAAAAAGGTATTCGGGATTGCGGTTTGGGCCTTAACCCCGTGAACGATGGGCGGGGGATTCGGTTGAATTTGCCTGAACTCACTAGCGAACGTCGCCAGGAATTAGTAAAATTGCTTCATCATAAACTCGAACAAGCCCGCATTGCCGTGCGCAAAATCCGGGAAGATGCTCGGGACACGATCAACACCGAGGAAAAAAATAAAAGTCTAAGCGAAGACGAAAAATTCCGCCAGCAGGAAGATGTGGAAAAAATGGTCAAAGAAGTGAATGAAGAAATCAAGACCGTTGGCGAAAACAAA
>JAHFHZ010000024.1 GCA_023246715.1 Candidatus Magasanikiibacteriota bacterium
CCGCGAAAAGACGTTTCCCTCGTGTGACAATTTGCTTAAAAAACACAAAAACTCACTAGTCGTGAGTCTGGTTTAGTTTGGTTTAAAAAATTACTAGCAATGAGTTTCGTAATTCAGAGCGAGGAGGGCCTCGCGATCGCCGAGATCGTCAGCTCGCACCAGGGACGCGGGCCCCACACCGGCATCTGCCTTTCCGAGGGCTACATGAGCGCCGGGGGGCAGCCGATCCCGGTGCGTCCGGTGAAGGCCGCCGACTACCCCGTCTACAACTACCACAAGGTGCTCGCTTGCCTGCGCGACAAAGCGCGTGGTGATCGCTTCGTCGGCGACTGGCTGAACGGAAGGAACCCCGACCTCATCCTCTCGGATACCCCCGCGGGCTTCGAGGAGCGGGTTCTCGGCCTCGTCGACGGGCTCATCGCCCAGCCCGGCGTGCGTATCGTGGCCACGCACTTCGAGCTGGTCAAGCTCGTGCACGGGCTCTACGTCGAGGACTCCAAGCTTGGCGAGATCGGCGACCAGTGGTTGCCCACCAAGAGCGGCGGTATCCTGCTGGTTCCCGGCCTCGACGGGCTGGTCGGGTATGAGTACCGACCCGACCTCACCATCGTCGAGTAGCGCGTCTACTACTCGCCCCCCCCATTACATCTCACAACCCCCTCGGGAACCGCTCGCGCCAACTGTGCGCGTGGCGGTTCCCAACTTGCTTTAAGTTCAGTACCAAAATAGTGTAAACTATACGTAGTGATTTTAAAGCAAACAGTAAACAAAATTTTGTGAATGAATTTTTACCAGTCGGAGCAGCATCTGTATCCGAACACCATAATTTTACGGCAACGCCTCAGGTCAAAGAAAAATTACCTGAAGCAGAAGTTGTTATCTCCGAACAAGAGCAAGCATTCGATTTTGAAAATTATCGCCATGATCTAGCTCGAACAGTCACGGAGCTTCGCCGCGGCGATCCCAAAAAAGGCCTCGCCCCCGACCCGGACGCGGCGGAACAGTATCTTCGTCAGGAAACAATAAAAACGCGCTACACGGTGGCCCGCGAACTATATCGCAGAAAAGAAAAAAGACTAAGAAACGAAGACTATCAGGATAGAATTGAGCTCCTCATTTCCGAATACGACCGCCATACTGCCCACAGTAAAGAGCAGGGAATAATTGGCAAGGACAAATTCGAAAGTGCCGATCATATTTCTGAACCGAACTACGATATCCTCGACGAATCGCCAATTTATCCGTATGAAAAAAACCTCGATTTATCAATGGCCGACAAAAAGGAGCTATTAAAAAAGGCTGTTGATTATCTTCGCGAACGCGGGATATTTATACAGTTTGCCAAGACAATTAATGATGCCGCCGCGGACAACACCAAAGGGGAGTATTTAAAATTAAACGAGGATGGCACTCGCGATCTTCCCATTGGGGAATTAATGGGAAATAAAATCATCGTCAATCCGTGGAACGTTGATTTTATGAGTACCTTTCTCACCATCGGTCACCTCTATGGGCATCTGGCGCAAGAGATGAATATTGAAGAATACCAGGGAATACGGAAATTTTTGGCCTACCCCAAACCGCTGGATATGGAGGTGGTACAAAAAGAGTACGCTGAAATGTATGGCGGAAGAGACTATAAAGCCGATTTTAAAATCTTTGAAGAGGAGGCCTTCGCCTATGCGAAACACGCCTTCCAGGAGGCCGGCATACAATGGACTCCGGCGCTGGAGCACGCCATGCGGGCGTATATCGATACCGACTTCGATGAATTGTGGGAGTGGTCAACTCAAAAGCCCGAAAAAGAAGCTAAAAGTTTTATGGATCGGTATGAAACCTATTATTTGGATTTAACACGACAAAAATATCCGGAATTAAAAGCAAAACAGCAGGCGATTAAAGTAATCCCAAATAAAGAAGGCAACATAAAGGTTGTGCGGGAAGGAAAAATTTAGAAAATACAGTGCCTGTATGCAAAAAAATAACCCTTTTAAAATACTTTTTGTCTGTACCGGCAACACCTGTCGTAGTCCGGCCGCCCTGTATATTGCTCGGCAGTTGTTGCAAACTACACTTGCCGCCGCTCGCGTTTAGTCGCTAAGCAAAAATTAAGTGTCAGCGATCCGCTTGGGCTCGGGAAACAGGTGTATCAGCACACAGCGCGTCAGATTGAACAACAATTAAAAATTATTTTTCACAAATTAGCTCCGCTGTATGAATAGTAATTCACCGCTGCTCCGGGGGATTGCCGCCAGTGCTGGCGTCGCCGAAGGCGCTGCCCGTATTTTTTTGCCCGGCGACAATGCCGCGGATTTTAAGGAAGACGAAATTTTAGTTACCACGCTTACCGACCCCACAATGGTTGGCGCAATGATTAAAGCTGCCGCGATTGTGGCCGACCTGGGCGGAATAACTTCGCATCCGGCGATTCTCAGTCGCGAAATGGGTATTCCCTGCGTGGTGAATACCCGGGCGGCTACCGCCACAATTACTACCGGCCAGCGCCTGCGGGTGGATGGCGATAAAGGCGAAGTATATGTCCTGGATTAAACAATTTGCCGAAGGCTCCTTCAGCCTCTATTCGGGAAATACTATCGACGCGTTTCAGCCGCTGGATTTTTTTCATTTTTATCCGCTCTGGTACGATCTGTGGGTTGCGCGCACGGCCGGAGTGATCAAAAAATTAAATCTGGAACAAAAGCATTTTTCCGAAATTAAACACCTGTTGCCCGGCCCATCGAGCATGCGCGCCATACTGCAAAAACTGATTCCGAGCTGGCTCGGTCCCGCCAAAAATAATCCAACCGAGTATAAATTAGTGGCTAATTTTTTTGCCCGAATGTTGATGGAATGTTGCCCCAGCGACCCGTTTGGCAAATCAAGTAATCCTTTTTTAAATCAGGAACAGGTTCGTGTTATTTTTGAAACGCTCCCGTGGCGTGTCGGCAATCCCCGTGACGCGAAAATAATTGGCCAACTAATCGCGGCCGCTGGATCGCTCATGCACGGGTATTATAATGATGTCGTGACGGATTTCGCGTGGGATGGATATGGGCCTTTTGAGCATGATGGGCAGACACTGTTTATTCGTCATTTTCCAGATATTCAGCCGCGCGAATTGGGCTGGGCAGAAAGTTTGATTGGTTCGGCAAAGGAAATCCGGATTTACGGGGTATATGAAGGGGTAAAGTTTCGTATTGGTTGTGTGGGCTGTCACCCCATAACCGAAGGCAGCCTGGTACAGGGGCTAAAAAAATATGTAGTAGTGGTGGATGGTCAACCGCTAAGCATTGAAAAAATACCAGAACTTATTCAAGAATTTGCCGCTAAAGCCGAAGCGGTCTATCGTGAAATACGGCAGCGTGATTTTGAGGCCCTAAAAAAATTAGTTACCCTGCAGGAATGCTACCAGCTACGAACAATGTACCAGGCGGCTGGTGTAGAATGGCGGCCTACCCCAGAAATGGAGGCCCGATTTGTTGGCCAGCCACTCTTGACGGGAATTTTACCGCAGGGAAAATTAATGACCGATCTGGAGGAGTATAAAGAAATTTTTGGTTTAAATCGCTTCGCTGCCGAAGTATTGAAAGAAAAATAGAACCCGTCGCTAGAAAATTGACACGCCCCAAAACCCGAGGTATACCACCTTTGGTTTTTGTTTGTCCTTTTTCTTGTCACACAGGAGGATCCCATGAGCGCACATCCACCCGCAACTTGGTCCACGCGTGGACCCCGTGTCCGCTGTTCGCCTTAATCATTCAGCGGTCTGGTTGGTTGGGGCAAAATTGCCGTGCAAAATTTCTAGAATCTGCTCGCAAGGTGTGGTATACTCTGTGGCAAGAGCGGAATAACGTTTTTATTCCAAATTTTTAAATTTAGTTTGCTTTTTAACTATGGTTTCCACAGCCCGGCTCGCCAAAATCTTCGACGGCCTTGTGTATGTGCTGTTTGCCGCCAGCGTAGTGGCTCTGCCATTGTTTTCGGATAATCGGCTGGTTAACGCCTTTGTCCTTCCCAAGCAATATGTGCTGATTGGTCTGATAGTATTGATGTTGCTCGCCGTGCTGGGGCGCACCTTGCTCAGCCGCACCTTACGCTTTCGTCGTTCCGCGCTAGATTGGCTGCTACTCGTGATTGTTGGCGCGGGGTTAATTTCTGCTTCATTCTCGGTTGATTCCCGGCTAAGTTTTTTTGGTAGAAACGACTATTTTATCTTTAATTTTGTGTGGCTGTTGTTTTTAGCGGTGTATTATTTTATTGGGTTGAGCTGCCTAAATACCGCTCGCCGTTGGCAGGGGGTGTATTACGCGGCCGTCATTACTGGCGGGGTAAGCGCGGCAACGTTTATCGTTAAAACACTCTGGCATCCAGCCTTGCTTAATTCCCTCATGCCAGCCAGCAACAGCGTCGAACCCGCGAACGGTTTATTTGGTGTTTGGCTTGTGGTGACCTTTATTTTAGCCGCCGGACTCCCGATTAAAAAACAAATTTCCAAATCCGCGGCTTGGATTGGCGTGGCCGTTAGTTTGTTGGTCCTGGCGGCGCTCCTACTGTTGAGCTTCAAATTGCTCTGGTGGCTGATGTTAGCCGCGCTATTGTTGCTCTTGGTGTTGGGGGTGAGTTTTATTCACCAGGCGCGACTAAGTTGGCTTTCCACGCTATTTAGCTTGTTAATCTTAACAATCATTTTTTTACTATTCGACACCCCACGCAGCTTGCAGCAGGTTTTCCCGGTCGAGGTATATTTAAGCCCACAACCATCCTGGTCAATTTCGACCGCCGCCCTGTTTAACAGTCCAAAAAACTTCGTTTTTGGTAGTGGTCTTGGAACGTTTGGAATAGATTTTTCCGCTTTTCGCACGTTAGATTTTAACGCCGATCCCACCGCCTGGCCGCTCCGGTTTACCCAGCCGTACAGCACGTTATTTGGATTTATTGGTGAGGGGGGGATTGTCATCCTACTTGGTTTTGCTTTAGTATCGTTGATTAATATTGGGTATTTTTTTGGCAGCTGGGCAAAAGTTAAGCAACAAGGCGTGCTGGATCGGCAAGTGCCCGGAGCTCAAACAGGGACGGTTGAACATGGTTGGGAAGTCTTGCTCGCGGGCTGTGCTTTTATCGTGTTAACCATTGCCATGGCCTTGGTATTTTTCGGCCCGGTTTTGTGGTGGGCGTGGTGGCTGCTTTTGTCTTTGTCAATAACCGGGTTTGCCACCTCGCACGAGCGGCTCGTGAGTGCTCGGCACTTTACGCTCGAAAATACCCCACAATATAATTTGGCATCGGTTTTTACGATGATTGTGTTGATGGCCGGGCTGCTGCTTTTGGGCGTGTGGGGTGGCCGGGTATATGCCGCCGAGGCCCTGTATACGCGCGCTTTGCGGAGTTCAGACCCTAAAGAAGCCACCGGCATTTTGCAAAAAGCAATTAGGTATCGCGGCTCAGTGGATGTGTACTATACCGCGCTGGCGCAGAGTTTTTTGCAGCAAGCCTCGGTGTTAAGTCGGCAACCGAAGCCCGATGTGCAAGCGGCCAGCGCTTTGTTGGCCGAAGCAGTAAATGCCGCTCGGCGGGCAACCGAAGTTTCGCCGCGTTCAGTGGCAATTTGGGAAAATTTAGCCCAAATGTACGATAACGCCGCGGTGTTGGTGCCCGAAGCGCGTGAATGGGTGGTAAAATCTTTACAGGAAGCGAGCGCGTTGGAACCAACCAATCCAGTAATCAAATTGCGTTTGGGCAATACCCTGCGAGCTCAAAAGAAGTTAGACGAAGCAATTAAAGCCTATGAAGAAGCGGTAAAATTAAAAAATGATTTTATCGACGCGCAAGTCGCGCTGGCCGATGCCTATGAAGCGGCTAAAAAAGATGATCAGGCGGTTGAAGTATACAAGGCGGTGCTGCTCACCAACGCTAACAACGCACAATTATTATTCAACTATGGGCGAGTGCTTTATAATCGCAATAACAGCGGTGACCGGGCTCTAGCCGAAACGATTTGGAAACAGGCCGTGCAAATTCAGCCTCAATTTTCCAACGCTCTCTACGGGCTCGGTTTGCTATACGAAACAAAAGGGGATACGGCCTTGGCTTTACAATATTATTACCGTGTAAAAAATCTAAACCCCGATAACCCCGATCTGGGCAAAAAAATCAAAGCACTCCTCGGAAATAAATAATATGAAATCCTCATCAAAAATTATACGCGCAACTTTGATTGTAATGGCCGCGATTGGGCCGTTGTTCTATCCGCTGATTAGTTATTCGGCTATGTCATCGACCAATTTTCGCATCGACGCGGACAGTTTTGACGTAGGCGGAATTCACAGCTCCAGCAGTGCCTTTACCCTTGATGATTCAATTTCAGGGTCGCCGTTTGGCACGGTAACCAGCACCAGTTTCGAACTGCGGGGCGGGTTTCAATCAATGTCAGGCAACACTTTATCGCTTTCAATTTCCAACAGCTCGGTGGCTTTGGGCACCTTGAGCGCGAGCGCGGTTGCCAGTGGCAGCACCGTAGCTACCGTAGTTACTGATGCCGATACTGGGTACACTCTATCAGTCGGCAGTGTGAGTGGAGCTGGGCTAACGGGCGTATCCGACGGAACGGTAACCGCCGGGGCCCAGGAGTACGGCGTTGCCGTCGCGGGCGGCGACAGATTGTTTAGCAACGATCGGGCGGTGGCCGCCAGTCTGGCTTTGGCCGCGTCAAACGTGGCTGTTGCCAGCAGTGCTACCACGCTCACGTTTAAAGCGGCCATTAGCACCGCCTCAACTGCCGCGACGTATAACCAAACAATTACACTGACCGCTTCGGCCAACTTTTAAATTATGCCATTTCGAATTCGCTTGGTAATCTTGGTGGTGGTACTGTTAGGGGGTGCTTTTTTAGTTGTTCCAGCCGCCAGGGCGTTGAGCATTTCGCCGGTCAAAGGAGTTGTTACTGTCGAACCGGGCGGTGCGTCTCGCGTCGCCGTCACGATAACCAATACCGATCCCGCGAGCGCTCAGTTCAGTTTATTTGGCGTCGCGCTTCGCCAGGATAGCGAGGGACACACCTTGCGGGGCGCTCCAGGCGATGAAGCCGCCCAGTGGGCCGTGCCTGATACCAATTTATTTGTGCTCGAGTCAGGCTCCAAGCGAACGGTTTTTTTTACAGTCACCGTTCCCGCCGGAACTTCGGCCGGGTCACGCCTGGTTGGGCTCGTCGCGCGCCAACAGTCCTTGTCGGAGGGTGGTACGGCGGTTACTGCTGAACTAGCCACGGTGTTGTCAGTGCAGGTTGCGGGCATCGTTACCGAGAATCTTTCCTTTACCGCCACGCGCCTGACGCCCGGGATTACCTGGAAAAAAAACTGGCAGTTTCAGTTGGATTTAAAAAATACTGGTTCAGTTGAATTAACCCTCGAAGGATCGGCCGAATTACGCAGTTTTGCTGGAGCAGTCCTCGCTCAAGAAAAAATATATCTAGGGAATCAATTATTTCCTGGTGTCTCGCGCAGCTTAAGTCAATCCATTACGGGGCAAAATATCGGGTATTGGCCCGCGCGTTATCGTGTTGTGTCTCGCGTACGCTATGGAAAAACCGGTCAAGAGGTTTTTAGCGAAAATACCATCTGGTATGTGCCGAGAACCTTGCTGATATGGTTAAGCGCCACGCTTGTTTTAGCCTTGTCTCCTGCTTTGTTTCTTCGTCGTAAAAAATTACCGTAAATACTTATTTTGTATGGTACGCATCGTTCGGAATTGGGGAGTCTTATTGCTGATTGCGCTGCTTGGCTGTAGCGCTACAGTAGGAGTGCGTGCCGAAACCAGCGATGGCAATATCGGGGTCAATTTTACCGTACCAACACAATCCAGCAACAGCAATAATGACAACAGTCACAGTTCGTCGGGGGGCGGAACCACGACCCCGCCGCCTCCACCACCAGAACAACAGCCGGTTGATACCCCGCCGGCTATCCGCAACGTTGTCACCACCGTCAGCGAAACCGGGGCGACAATTACCTGGTCGGTAACCGATGATAAAGGCGTGAAAATGAGTTCTTTGGTGTATGGTCTAACCATGAATTACGGCCAAACGGCCATGGTAACCGGTGGCTATCGCGCTACGCTTAGCTCCCTTACTAGCAGCACTGTTTATTTTTTCAAAATTAACGCCACCGATACTAAAAATCAATCCACCGAGTTTACCGGATCGTTTAAAACCACCGCGGGCGACGACGATACCACCCCGCCGGTCATTAGCAATATAGTTGTGCGGCCGGGCGCGACTGCTGGGGTCATTTCGTGGCAGACCGATGAATCCGCCGATTCACAAATTATCTACGGGCCAACGGCCGCCTACGGGGAAAAGGCTTTTTCCCGTAGCGCGGTGTTAACGCATTCAATGACCCTGCCCAAGCTCAAGGGCAACACCACGTATCATTTCCGGATTATTTCTACCGACGCCAAGGGAAACAGCGCCACGACCGCCGACGCGATGTTTACCACGCTCAAAGAAAAAGTCCCCCCAACAAACGTGGCCAATTTCCGAGTGTTAGCCGGCGCTAACGGTTTGGTACTCGTCTGGGAAAATCCTTCCCCCGAAGCATCGCCCGATTTTGTCGGTGTCCAAGTAGTTAAAAAAATCGGTAGTGCCGCGCGTAACCCCGGCGAAGGGACAAGTATTTATACTGGCAGCGCCTCCACACTCACCGATAGCTCAGTGGTGGCGAACGAGGAATATTTTTACACTATTTTTTCGGTAGACAATTCTAACAATCTCAGTTCCGGCATTGTGGGCAGCGGTCGCGTATTGCCTCCGCCGGGCCAAGAGGAATGCACAAATCAATTAGATGACGATAAGGACGGGGCGATTGACTGCGCGGATTCCGAATGCCAAAGCCTTTCCATGTGCAAGCAGCAGCCCCCGGCCGAAGAACCAACCGTGCCGTCTTTTGCGCGGCTAAAATTTAGCGACGTGCAATTTTTTGCGGGTAATAGGAAAATTTCTTTGCAGCCCAGCGGAGAACGCGTGCGCGGGTTAAGCGGTTCCGCCTTTACCGTGGCAATCCCCGCCACGGTGTTGGTTTCTCCTTCCGCGGGCATCACCCTGACCATTAACGCCAACCAGTATCTGTTTAGCTATGACGCCGCTGCAGGCACTTACTACGCGGATATTATTTTCCCGTCAAATACAGTCACTGCCGAGTTACGCGTGGATTACAGTGGTGGCATGTTTGATACCCTGAGTTTTTTTCTTGATGCTCGGGCCAAAGGCTTGGTGTTGAGCGTTAAGGCGGCCGTGCCAGAAGCCACTATTACGCTGCTTAAAGCCGATAAAACCAACCGCTTTATTGCCGAAGATTTTCGCCAAATAAATCCCCAAAAAACCGATGCCTCCGGTAGTTTTGGTTGGATGGTGCCTAACGATCGCTATTATCTGCAGATCTCGGCCGAAGGCTACTATGATTATTTTGCCGGCCCAATCACTGTCTCTGATAATATTCTCGCCGAGCCGGTTACCCTGGTGGCTACTCCACCGGCATTTTTAGAAGGTCTAGATCTCGACGCTCCATTAGCCGAGAATGCTAAAAAATTAGCCAAAAATATTGCCGCGCAAGGGAAAGCTTTGATTGGCCAAGCCGGTGCCATGGCTCGCCGGGCGCAGGAATTAGCCGACGATCCGGCAATTGAACAAGTGGCGAGCACGGTAGTGGCCCCGGCCACGGTTAGCGCGGTGGCCGTTGGGGTTATCCCGCTCGTCTCGTGGAGCGAATTGCTCTCGCTGCTGCGTTTCGTGTTCTTGCAACCAGTAATGTTGCTTGGCCGCCGCCGCCGCGAAAAATGGGGGCAAGTCTATAACGCACTCAGCAAAGTGCCCGTCGATCTGGCCATCGTGCGTTTGATAGATATCGCTACCGGGCGCGTGTTGCAATCCCGGGTAACCGATCGTAACGGCCGATATTACTTTACCGCTCCTGCCGGGAATTTTCGGGTGGAAGTGACCAAAGATAAAATGAGTTTTCCCTCTGATTTATTGAAAAATTTTCAAGAAGATGGTCGCAAAACCGATATTTACCATGGTGAACAGATTATTGTAAACGATCAATACCCGGTTATTACCGCTAATATCCCGCTTGATCCAGCCGGGGAACATAAAACTCCCCGCCGATTATTATGGGAAACAGCTGGTCGCAAGCTACAGCATCTGGCTTCTTTTGTCGGCCTGGCTGTCACTGCGGTTTCGTTCTACGTTGCTCCTCGTTGGCCTGTTGGACTGCTGCTTGTTTTGCATGTTGCCTTGGTCGCTGTTTTTCGCCGTCTGGCCATGCCCAAAAAACCCAAGAGTTGGGGAATTGTCTATGATGCCGCGTCAAAAAAACCAGTTGGCCGAGCCGTGGCCCGGCTCTACAGCTCACAATTTAATAAGCTTGTTTCCACTCAGGTCACCGATAATAAAGGGCGGTATTACTTTTTGGCTGGCGACAATCGGTTTTATTTGACCTATGATCATAAAGATTATCACTCGTATCGCAGCGGGCAGCTAGATTTAAGCGGTAAAGAAGCCGATACCATTTCGCTCAAAGTTGGCTTGCAACCCGGCTCGGCTGGAGCCAAAATCGTCCCGCCTGCCGCGCCGGTTGAACCCCCTCCAGAGCAGTAGCGCCAAGCCGCATCTGTGCTTAATTTCCACCCGTTTTGCGGGTGGTTTTTTTCAAAAATTAGAGTATAATTATCGGATTCTGTGTTTGGAACTCAAAACGAAACTCCGGCCAACGAATAACTTCAAGACATCTCATCCAGCACCACGGAATCACCAGAACAAAATACCAAAGAAGCTAGTATAGAGCCTCAAATTAGCGAAAATAATAGCGAGTTGTCGCTTGAGAACGTTTCTTCAACACCTCCGGCCGATCCTTTCTAGGGGCATGGTTGAGTAATCGCTTAAATTCTGCTACACTAGCCCGAGTGACATAACGCTCGACGGCATGAGCAGAATTTTTTTGGTTTAGCCAAATATGGGCTTAACCAAGGGGAAAAAACAACAATCCGTTAATACCCGGACAATTTTTGTCATGTGGCTATTTTTGTTATTTTTTGTTGGTGTTGTCTCGTCGGTGCTATTCTTATCCACACCCCAAACTCTTATTGATCCTGCCCACGCCGCTTCTCCTCCCCAAATCATTAATTATCAAGGTAAGTTATTCCAAAACAGCTTGGCCGCCACCACGACTCAGAGTATGTTTTTTGTCCTCTACGACGCTGCCACAGCCGGCAATGTACTCTACTCAGCTGGCGGAACGGTCGGCACCCCTACGGCTATTTCAATTACTCCCACCAGCGGGCTGTTCACCGTTGCCTTGGGCGATACCGGCACCAATTCACTCCCCGACACCATCTTTCGTGACAATGCCAGCGTGTACTTAGAAGTACGGGCTGGCGGAGAAACACTATCGCCGCGTAAACAAATATTAAGCAGTCCGTACGCCATCAACTCCCGTTATCTTAACGGCGTAGGCTCAAAGACAGTCTCCACCACCACCTACATTCCAATTTCCGATGGCTACGGCAATTTTCAGTTTAACCAAGTTACCTCTACCTTCGTTACCTCAACTGGCGGGGCATACCTGGCCGGATCAAGCACTCTTGGTTCCGTGTATATTAACAGCCTCACTGTTGGCAATGGCCTCCTCGCGTATCTGGGTAATACCCAAACGTTTAGCAGTCTAAACACCTTTAGTAGCGGCTTTATTGCCTCGGCCTCCTCTAGTTTTGCTTCAACCATCAATGTCGCCGGTAACCTTAATGCCTCTTCGTCGCTCTTTGTCGGCGGCTTTTCCACCTTAAACGGTTTCAACTCCACCGCTTCCTCCACCCTTGGCGGCACCCTTTCTGTCACCGGGGCTACCACGGTATCGTCTTCGCTCGGCGTGAGTGGCCTGGCTACTCTCACCGGTGGCTTTCTGTCACTCGCGTCTTCAACAATCAACGCCGGTCTCTCTGTCTCCGGCGCCCTCAACGCTTCTGGGACATTTTTTGGTAATGCCACTTCTTCGTTTGCCCGGGGGTTGGGTATCGCAACGTCATCGCCCAGAGCGCTTCTCACCGTGCAAGACGGCGCTATTTTGGCTGTGGGCACGTTTGGTGGCGCTGGTGGCACACCCATCAGCGGTGATGGCACCCGCCTCATGTGGATACCGAGCAAGAGCGCCTTCCGAGCCGGATATGTGAATGGTTCGCAGTGGGATAATAGTAATATTGCGGAATATTCAGCTGCGCTCGGCTATGGCAATACCGCCGCTGGAGCCAGTTCTTTTGTTGCGGGAACTAGTAATAGCGCGAATACGGGTGGCAGTGGAAGTATAGCTTTAGGTAGTACTAATCAAGTAGCTGGCATTGATGGTGTAGGCCCAGCCTTTGTTTTTGGCTATGCCAACACGATTTCAGCTAGCGCGTTCGCCGCCGCCCTTGGTGGATCGAATATTATTAATGCTGGCTCAAATAGTTCGATAACCATTGGTAGCAGCAACACTATTAATGGAGTAAGCAACGCGCTCGCCCTAGGAACAAGCAATGTTCTTGGAGCCAATCGGGCAATTGCTCTTGGTAGTTCCATGACCGTTAACGGAGATACCTCTATTGGTGTTAATTTGGATCAGAACAGCCGTACGCTTACCAGGGCCAACACCATGGCCATCATGGGCGGAAACGTTGGTATTGGTACCGTAACCCCGGCATACACGCTCAGCGTTACTGGCACGCTCGGTGTTTCGGCCACTTCGACGTTTGCTACGACTACCGCGGTTAGTAGCACTATCGATAACGGGTACATCATCACCTTGCGCGCCAACACCGCCACCATCGACACGCTCACGGTTACCAGCTGTACGGGCTGTAGTAGTTTTTCTTTAAGTTCCAACAACACCTTCACCGGCACCAATACCTTCACTGCCACCACCACGCTTGCCACCACCACGATCAACGGCTACCTCAATCCCAATACTGCCGATCTCTTTGACATCGGCGCTTCGTCAACCCAATGGCGTTACCTCAATCTAAGCCAGGGGTTATTTGTAAACGACGGTTCCACCACCACAAGCCTCAGTAAAAACCAACTTATCTTCGCTCAAGCCAGTGGCTACAATTTGGGTAAACTGTATATTGATTCATCGGGGAATATTAATACGTCTGGTACACTTCGCGTAACCGGCAATATTTTGCCTTTGGCCTTGCCGACGTATAGTGCTGTTGCCACGGCTACTTCGAGTCTAGATAACACGACGGGAGCTGGTTCGTCTGGTTCAGCCACCATTTCAACCGTAATCGGTGCGGATGGGTTTCCGGTTATTGCGTATCAGAATACTGCCAATTTGAATCTGATGGTATATAAATGTGGCAACGCCTCTTGCAGCAGCGGGAATACATCGACTACCGTTGCTTCTGCCATTGCAAATGGCAACGCTGTTTCTATGGCTATTGGCTCCGATGGTCTGCCAGTGATCGCTTTTTATAATAATACCGAAACAAAACCCAATATTTTAAAATGTGGCAACGCCGCCTGTTCCACTGGTAACACCTTAACGTCCGTTGGCTCGGCGAGCGAAGGAACATTTCTTTCCCTGGCAATCGGCGTGGATGGGTTTCCTTCTGTGGCGGTGTATGATGGAGGAAATACCAGGGTGCGGTTTATTAAGTGTGCTAATCATACCTGCAGTACCAATACTGAACGTACGGTAGACGATCCGGTTAATTATAGTATTGGACAATATCTTTCGTTAGCCATTTCGCCAAATGGCAACCCGGCCATTGCCTATTACAACACAACTCAAACTTCTATAGATTACGCGCTGTGTTATGATCCGCGTTGTGAAAATACCCACCAGATAGTTTCCACGACGATCGATAACACCGCCGATCAGGGGCAGTATGTTTCGTTGGCTATGGGCACCGATGGCTTGCCAACAATGGCTTATTACGATCCAACTTTCAGTCGCCTGTTAATTAAGCTTTGTGTAGCACTTGATTGTACGGGTAATAATCTTATTGCGCAAGAGACGACGGGGCAAATACAAGGCACTGGACAATACCCTTCGATAAAGATTGGCGCTAATGGATTTCCGCAAGTTGCCTATTATGCCACAACAACGGGAGCTTTGCGCGTATTTAATTGTTTTGGCTTGAGTTGCCTTACCTCCACCTCTACCTTGGTTGATACCGGGGTAAACAATACCGGTTTGTATCCAAGCATGGCAATCGGCGCGGATGGGCGGCCGGTGATCGCCTACGTGGCAGAGCTGGGGGCCAACGCCAATCTCCATTTTGTGCAATGCGGTAGTTATGATTGTTTTGCCAGCTCGACCACCGCGCTTACGAGCGGCTCTGATCTGGGGAGTTCAGCGGTTTTCTTCAATAACATCTACGCCAACCGTTTCCTCGGCAAGAAGTTCCAAGTCTCAGCTTTCGATCTTGCCGAAGATTATCCGACCATGGATCCCACGCTCGGCGCGGGCGACGTAGTGATGCTTGACGAAAAAAATCCTGGTTACGTAATGCGTACCGTTGATCAATCCAAAGCGATCGGTATCGTTTCAACCAAGCCTGGGTTGCTACTGTCCGAATGGGAAAATTCTCTTACTGCCCATCGGGTGGTGCCGGTGGCGCTCGCCGGCCGCGTGCCGGTCAAAGTTTCGCTTCAGCATGGGCCGATCGCGGTGGGGGATTTATTAGCCCCGTCAAACCTGGCAGGCGTGGCCGCTAAATGGACGGGTTTCGGCCCGACCGTTGGTTTTGCCATGGAAGAGTTCACAGCTACCACCACCCTGGATGGTCCCGGCACCGCTACCATCACCGCCTTCGTCAACCTCGGTAAACCATCCACCACCAACGAACAACTTACCGTGGATCCCCTCAGCAAAACACTCACCATTGGCAGTACCACCACCCCATACAACCTCGCGCTCACGGGCGGCACCCTGTCATTCCTTAATCCCGCGTTAAATAAACTCTCCTTTGTCACCTCATCATTACTCACCACCAACCTCGGCAATACCGCGGGGGCCAGAGCCTTTACCCTGCAAGCGCTTAATTTTTCGCCCACCTCTACCATTTCCAACTCACTACTCACCCTCACCGCAGGCACGACCGACGTCTTCTCGGCCAAGAATAACGGTGACCTGCATATCCTCGGCACCTACTATGGCACTAACGCGATCTTTAATACCCCCAACACCCCCGGAGATTTAGCCGAACGGGTGGACGTTGCCCCTGATGATGTAGTGGAGCCTGGCGATGTCATGGTCGTCGACCCCAATAACCCCGACACCTATCGCCGCAGTTCCAGCAACTACGAACAAGCCGTGGCCGGCGTTATTTCCACCAACCCCACCATCGTGGTGGGTGCCGGTAAAACCGCCTACACCGCCACCCTGGCCATGGTTGGCCGCGTGCCGGTCAAAGTCACCACCGAAAACGGCTCCATTAACCGCGGGGATTTACTTGTGGCTTCCAACAAAAAAGGCTACGCCATGAAATACAATCCCGAAACCGATACCAGCCTCAAAATGGTCGGCATCATTGGTATCGCGCTTGATCCCTTCGCCGGCGCCGATGGCAAAATTCCGGTTTTGGTTAGGACGGGGTGGGGGTATAGTCAGGCTAAGAGTTTAAATGAATTCAAAGAATCGCTCACAAACCTTGAAGGCACCATTGAGCGGTTGTCAGTGGGTGATAA
>JAHFHZ010000044.1 GCA_023246715.1 Candidatus Magasanikiibacteriota bacterium
AGACGCGCAACCCGCTCCGATAAGTACCAACGTACCAAGAGCGCCGACGAGAGCCAAAATTTTGTTGTTCATAAATATGTAGTGACTTAATAAATAACAAAAAACAATAAACCAAAGGTATTATTGTTTTAAAATATAAATATTCCTCAGCAACGGAAAACCATTAAAGAAGATTGGCTGTGTAGCAATTGATTGTGCGAAATATCCGGGGGGCGGAAAAACTCTGGAATATACGCGACCGGCTGAACGAGCGAGATAATAGCCAGAGTAATTGGATGGATTTTGTTGGTAGTAGAATTAGTGGCAACTACTATCGGCTCCGCTGATTCCTTAAATTTGGTTTCAGCCGCGCAGCAGTTTTGCTGGAGCTGGGCCTCCAGCGCTATGTGCGCTGGCGCTTGATGATGATGGTCGCTACTGTAATGAACTAAACATAATGAAAAACCGCTCGTAATAAAAACCACGAGCAGTAAAAATCCGGAAAGGAGAGAGGAGAATTTTTTTAGAGACATACGGACTCGTTAACAGCTTTTTTAACACTACCACATTATAAGAGCGGCGTAAAGAAGAAGCCGATAACCACCTTTAAGCCGAGGATGATCCGCCTTTGGCGGAAAAAGATTAATTCGTTTCGTAAAAGGTTCGCACATCGTTCAAAATTCCCGACACATGTAAAAATCCCTTTAGGGGGATTCTTTTATTTAAAAGTATTACCTGGCCAAATGCTTCTGATATTGACGTTTAATAAATCTATCTGCTATGGTCAAAAAGGAGGAACAAGCCATGACGAACAAACGTGGACCGGCTGGAACGGTGGTCAAAGATCTTGGCGCGTATCTGGCGCAGAAATTCCCGCTGCTCTTCTTCGGAGATGTGCTCTCTACCCTCGGCGGCCTGTTCGAGGAACGCGAGGCAGGCAAGCCGCGGGCGGTGGAGGCTCCGCTCGCACAGATCGACCACGCGCTCTCAGCAAACCTGGCGACAACCAGTGCTATCAGCCCGCAGACGGTGACCATGTCCTGCTGCAAATCGCCGAGCAGCTGGCAACAAGCAAGGGGCCCAAGTGCGCGCTGGCGGAAATCAGCACGGCCGCCCTGTGGCTCTACGTCAAAGAGGGCGCCCTCGAGCCTTCGGACACAAGCGAGCTGGGCCTGGAGGTGCTCTATCTGAACCGTCTCCTGCTGGAGGCGCTGCCCGAGCTGCAGGCACGGCTAGCCCCCTCACCGGCAGCATTCCCCGCGCCCGTGAGTTCTCAATGCCGATTTAAAATTTGAATCCGCGTTAAGGCAAAAAACTTTCACCAGCAGGTGAAAGTTTTTTATTTGATTTGAGAAGAATACCTTAACGCTTAAATTGCTGCCGTTTTTTAAATGATATGTCCTTGGCGGCCTCGACCTCGGGCTGGTCAAACGGATCTTGCTCACGCAAGAACGCAGAGTAGACCGCAAAAAAATGCCAAAATGACAATAATTCCCCCATGCTTTCGGGGGTAACTTCGTTTACTTCTAAGGTGAGGTGCGGGATATTGTTTTTTGTTGCCTCCTCGGCTACCCCGGCATAATCAAAATGCAAAGCCGTATAAAGCGGAATCCCGTCAAGATCGGCCAGCGTGCCTTCGCGCAGTGAGAGCGTTTTTATTTTAGCGGGGACTTTGGTAACAATGTGGGGCGCGTGATTCTTTACTGTCATAAAAAAACCAAGCACGTTGCGCGGCCCTCCAAAAAAACGTTGGTTGGTGTGATGTTGCGACTCTGGCGCTTGATCACCAAAAATAGTCTGGCCAAGACCAAGCTTGCCAGTGCTTTCGTGAATAAGTTGTATGATAAGGGGTAAGAATCCCGATAGAGCCCGGGAATAAATAGGCATAAAAATTTGGTCTATTCCCAACCGCTCATGTTGATAGCAAATCAACGCCGCCAGAAAAGCATCGTTAGCGGCAAGCGGGGCGGCATAATTAAAAGCGGTGTACGCTTTGATTGCTCCCTGATTAAGCGATTCAATATTTAAACCAAATAAATATGCTGGGGCTAGGCCGCACTCAGTGCGCCCAGAAAACCGTCCGCCCACTTCGGGGTGGCTAATGATTGGCCAATTATAGATCTTGGCCAGATCATACAATACCCCTTTTTCTGGGGAAGTGACGGGAATAATCGGATAATCTAAAAACTGTAGGAGCGGTTCCAAAACATCCACATTTGTACCGCTTTTAGAAATAGGCATGACCAGCGTATTGTGGGGAGCGCAATTAGCGCGTAACTCGGCGATGACTTCGGGCTCCATGGTACTTAAAAAGGCCACCCGCTTATTATTGCGAAAAGCGCTCAAGGAATCAAAAAAAGCCAGCGCGCTGGTGCGCGACCCCCCATTGCCAATTATAATGATATTTCCAAACTGTTCTGCGTCTTGAAGAATGACCCGCAGAGCGTCTAAATCTGGTTGATGAGTTTCAAAAGATGGCTTTGGGAGCCGGACTAATTTTTGTTGCCAGGCAGTATATTCAAAGCTGGCCAGGTCGCACAAGCTCGCTTCAAAGAATAGTTTTAGATTTTTGGACATACACTACGCGCCTACTACCGCGACACTACCGCAGAAGATTATTTATAGCTCAATTAATGTTTGGTCCCCCACCACCAGGCGTTGAAAATCGCCTTCGTGGTGCGGGATAATAGTGGTAGCTTGACCCAGGATACTTTGATTGATGTTAACAGCCGCTTCGAGTCGGCAGCCCCCAAAGACAATTGATTCACGGAGTGATGCTTGCTTGATCGTAGAATTTTGACCGACTGTTACATAAGGGCCTATTGAGCAATTTTCTAGCTGGCAATTATCCTCAATAATTAAGGGTGAATTGAGTTTAACATTCTGACCAATGTGAACATTTCTGCCTAAGGCAACTTTGTCACCCTGGCGGACGGTTTGGGAAACCGGCGAAGCACAAAAAAATTCCTGAGTCGGCTTTTGATCAAGCAGCAAGTGGTTGAGGGTAATTAAATCCTGAGGCTGGCCGGTATCCTTCCACCAGCCGGTAATTTCCTCGTACCCTACTTGGTAGCCCTCTTTGAGCAAATAGGAGTGAATACTGGAAATTTCGTATTCGCCCCGAGCGGATTTTTCGATATGCTTAAAGGCTTTAAAAAAAGAAGAGCGATATACGTAAATGCCGGTAACCGCAAAGTTGCTCGGCGGCACGGCAGGTTTTTCAATTACGTCGCTTAGCTCGCCGGCGGCGTTAAACTGGGGAACCCCGAAACGCGTTGGATCGTCTACCTTGGAGAGCGCTAAAAGACAATCCAGATTTTCTGATTCAAATTTTTTAAACAGCGGCGCGAGGCTGTTCAAAATAATATTATCCGAGAGATAGAACATGAAGGAGTCACGGCCGACAAATTTTTTGGCGGCATTGACGACGTGCGCAATCCCTTGTGGCCCACCGGGCTGTTCGAAATAAGTAATACTTATCCCCCATCGCTCACCGTTTCCAACCGCAGCGGCGAGTTGCGTATCGCCCGGATTAGTGTTAATAAAAATTTCTGTTATGCCAGCTTCAACAGCTTTTTCAATAGCGTAAAAGATCATTGGCTTGCCGGCCAACGGAATGAGGTGTTTGTTGAGCGTGGTGGTAATTGGACGCAAACGCGTAGCTCGTCCCCCACCGGTAAGAATAGCTTTGGTAATTGGCATATTTGCTTATTTTACCAGATAATTAGCCGCCTGACTAGCCACCAATACGCAGTCAAAAACGGGTTGGCAACATACTCGAGCAGCGGGTTAGCAACCGCCGGATCATTGAAAATGATTGGAGCGGTAAAATCTTTGATGAGCTGCCGATCGGCTATGATTCGACCACGCTGAACCAAACGGCGTTTACGCAACCAGAGCGGCCAGTGGCTTGGCACAAGCCAGTAACCATAACTGGCCAATTTAACCTTCAACCATCCTTGGCGCAAGCTGAAAATGATTAATCCCAATTCCATCACCAGAGCGGCTGGAGCAATTAACAACAAAGTTGGCCATTTATAAAAAAGCAACAGCGTGGCAAAACGATTGCGCTCCATTAAATAAAGCTTGCGCTCGTTACGGACAAATTCATAACGGTGTTCAAAAACAGCCCTTGGGGCGAGTTTGCAGCTAAAACCAAGCAACCTCAGGCGCAAACAATACTCTAAATCCTCGTGATAGGCAAAAAAATCTTCGTCCAGCAGGCCATATTTTTTGAGCAATGAAGAGCGTAGTAACAGAGCCGCCCCACTGCCGTACGTGATATCTGAAATTACTGTTGGTATGGAACTTACAGATGCATTTAATTGTTTACAAAATCCGAAACCCAGGTACTGCACACTATTACCCGCGCTATTAATTAACACCGGGTTATGCTGCCTTACCACGAGCGCTTGAGCGGTGGCGGCGGAC
>JAHFHZ010000002.1 GCA_023246715.1 Candidatus Magasanikiibacteriota bacterium
ATGGCCAAGACGTTTTCGTGGGAAATAGTTTCCATACGAATATATAAGTTTACCGATAATAACGCTTACCAACGGCAGTGGTACTACAGGCGCCCGCGTCAAGCGCACTCCCACGTGCCAATTACCGATTAATTAAGTAAACAGGTTGCTACTTTCGACAAAGCACCAAACTGTTAGGCGTAATTAATGATGTTCTTCGTCACCATGTGGCTCACTAGAGGCCACCGTCATATACACCAGCGCCAGAATGGCAAATACACTCGCCTGAATAAGGCCGACTAAAAGCTCAAGGAGCATAAAGGGTGTCGGGACAACCACCGCCACGATACTGGTAATAACCGTTATCAGGACTTCACCTGCAAAAATATTACCGAATAAACGCAGCGACAACGAGAGAACCTTGGAGGCTTCACTAACAATTTCGATGAGGCCTACCGCAAACTCAACCAACCCCCTAAAAATACCGATTGGTCCTTTACGTAAACTTTTTACCAAAGAACCAAGTTGGATAAACTTGTTAATATGCGTAAAAAAACCGACGGTCAAAAAACCAAAGATGTGCGAGGACACTACCGTTACGAGCGCCATTGCCAACGTCAAATTTAAGTCAGTGTTTGCCGGGCGAAGTAAAAAAGTATGGCCGACAGTGATACTACCAGTGCCTGGCAGAAGGCCCAGCCAATTGGAAAGCAGGATAAAGAAAAAAACCGAGCCCGCGAGCGGCAAAAAGCGCATTGTTTTGGCTCGATCGCCAGTGACTTGGTCAAAATAGCTAAGCAGTGTGTCCAAAAAATATTCCATGCCGTTCTGAAAGTTACCCGGGCGGACAGCAAAACGTTTCCGGACAATTAAACCGAAGCCTAAAAAAATAAAAAGCGCGATCCACGCGTTTATAATGGTGTTAGTAATTGGAAACGGCCCAAGATGAAAAAGGATTTCGGGTGCCAGGGACGGTATGTGTGGTTCAACCATACATGATAAATTAAGTGTCTTTCAATTTTGACTCCGCAGAAGTTCCCGTTCCTTTGCGGCCAAGTTCGTTTATTTTTTCAAACTCTTCACCATACATCTTTGATTTTCGCTTGATAATGATCGTCGTAAACACCATGGCGACAAATAACCCCCCAAACATAAACCAGGGAACGGTGCCGTATTTTTCATCTACATAGCGCCCTGCCCAGGCCAGGACTACCGCAGGAATAGCAATGTTGACGCTAAAATCCCCCACGATTCTCAAAGCGAACAAATAGTACAGGCGATCAGTGGAAGGCTTTTTATCGGTCATAAAGTGGAATTATTTTACTTGATAACCGTCAAAACGTCAAGAGATTTTGGGATTTGAGCGAGAGTTACCGTTTACTCCCGCGTCTTTGCAGCCTTTTGGCTATTTCCAGCGCAGGGATTATCAAAAAGGCGCAGGAAATCACAATCAACCAGTCGCCTTTTGTGAGCGAAAAAGTGTTGAAGGTTTTTTGCAGGAATGGGACATAAATTATGAGCACAAGCAAGAGGAGCTCCCAGCCAACCGCGCGGTTCAACCATTTATTAGTGAAGAAATCTTTAAAGACTGACTGCTGTTCGGAACGAAAACTATAGGCCTTGAAAAATTGAATCAAAACCAGTGACACAAAGACCATCGTCATCGCTTCTTGCGCGCTGCGCCCGGAACGATATGCCCAGACAAAAAGCGATAAGTTTAGCAGTGTTGAGGCAAGCCCGCCGACAGCAATTAGGGTGGTCACTTTTTTGGTGAAGATGCCGGTTTTAGAAGGGCGCGGAGGCTCTTCCATAATACCTTTGGAAGGCGGATCAACAGCCAGGGCGAGGGCTGGCAGCCCATCGGTCGCCAGGTTTACATACAAAATTTGAACCGCGCTCAGGGGCAAGGGCAGCCCCAACAGGCTGGAGCCAATCATTAACCCCATTTCTCCAATATTTGAGGAAAGCAGGTACATCAGATATTTTTTTATATTCCCAAAAATTATTCTGCCCTCTTCCACTGCCGATACAATTGAAGCGAAATTATCGTTTGTGAGCATCATATCGGAGGCCTCTTTGGTAACGTCGGTACCAGCAATTCCCATTGCAATTCCAATATCAGCCTTTTTAAGGGCCGGGGCATCGTTAACACCGTCGCCTGTCATGGCCACAATATGGCCATGCTTTTGGAGCATGCTCACGATCCGTAGTTTGTGCGCCGGCGAGACGCGTGCAAAGACAGAAATACTTTCGATATCCCGCTCCAATTCTTCGTCACTCATTTTTTCGATTTCCGTGCCGATAACGACTTTGCCCCCAGATTGGAGCAGCCCTAATTCAAGCGCTATTGCCTGGGCGGTGATGGGGTGATCCCCAGTGATCATGGCCAGTTTTATGCCGGCTTTTTTACAGGTTTCAATAGCTTGCTTTGCTTCTGGTCGCGGCGGATCGATCATTCCGAATAAACCTAAAAAGGTCAGATTATTTTCGTGAATTTCGATACTGGTAATGTCGGCGGTCGCCACGGCAATAACCCGAAGCGCCTCGCGCGACATGTCTTCACCAGCTTGCAGAATATTTTTCCGCGTCTCTTCATCAAGCGGAACAGTATTTTTGGCATCACGGTAGTCTTTGCAGGCATTCAAAATAACTTCCAGCGCGCCCTTGCTATAAATCCGATTCGTGGCCTCGTACCGATGCAGGGTACTCATCCGCTTTGTTTCGGAGCTAAAAGGAAGCTCCGCCAGACGGACGAATTTATCGTCTAACACGGCTTTATCCAAACCGGCTTTAGCGGCGGCTACCACTAACGCGCCCTCGGTCGGGTCCCCGCTTACCTCCCACTGCCCTTCGTGTTTTTTTATATGAGCATCAGAAGCAAGAAGGCCGGCTTCCAGCAAGCCAAGCAGCTGGACGGAGGGAGCAAATTTTTCGGAACCTACCTTAAAATCTCCAGAAGGCTCATATCCGCTGCCTGATATGTCGATAATTCCGACTCCCGGCAGCAAAATTTTGCGCGTGGTCATCTCATCTTTGGTGAGCGTGCCTGTTTTGTCCGAACAAATTATCGTAGTGGCGCCAAGGGTTTCAACTGCGGGCAAGCGTCGAACTAAAGCATTGCGCTTTACCATGCGCTGCACGCCAATAGCAAGCGAAATTGTGACCACAGCGGGTAGGGCTTCGGGAACAACCGCCACCGCCAGAGCGATTCCGAAAATAAACAATTCAAGGAATGGCTGGGAGCGCAGCAACCCAAGCGCGATAACCACCACCACCAAACAAAAAGCGATTTTGGCTAAATTTTTACCGATCTTATCTAAATTTTTCTGGAGCGGCGTTTCGCTGGCTTCAACCGACTCCAGGAGATGAGCTATTTTACCAAACTCAGTTTGCATGGCTGTCGCTACCACCACGGCCAGCCCACGCCCATAGGTGGCCGCGGTACCGGCAAAGACCATGTTTTTACGATCCCCAAGTGGGAGGTCTTGCTGGGCTAATCCCTCTGATTTTTTTTCAACCGGAATAGACTCTCCGGTTAGGGCAGCCTCTTCAATTTTTAAATTAATTGCTTTAATCAGGCGCGCGTCGGCGGGAATTTTATCGCCCGTAGAAATGATTATTATATCCCCAGGCACAAGGTTTCTGGCAGCAATTTCTATTTCCTGCCCGTCGCGCATTGCCAAAGCCGTGGGTGCGGCCATTTTTTTCAAAGAATCAATGGCTTTTTCAGCGCGGTATTCCTGAATAAAGCCAAGCAAGACAGCAAATAAGACGATGACCGCGATAGCCCCGGCTTCCAAACCGTGCCCCAAAAATCCCGACAGCACACTCGCGCCTAACAAAATTAAAATTAAAACATTCTTAAACTGTTCTATTAACAAGCTCAAGGCGGAAACTTTTTTACCTCCGGATAATTCATTAAACCCGTACTTCTCCAGCCGTTCGGCGGCCTGTTTGGAATCAAGCCCTTTTTCCGCAGAGACATTAAACATTTTTAAAATATCTTCCCCAGCGGAAACGTGCCACAGCTCTATTTTTTTATCTTCTTGCATAGTAACAATAGAATTTAAGCAATCAGTAACTATAGTTATAATAACCAATTATCCTAACTTTATAAATAGGGCTCGGGCATTCGCGGTGGTGGCTTCTTGTACTTCAGAGGGTTCGCAGCCCTTGATTTCGGCAATTTTTTTGGCGACTTCTTCAACCATCCACGGTTCGGCGCGTTTGCCTCGATACGATCCGGGAGCCAGATACGGCGCATCGGTTTCGAGCAACATCCGGTCGAGAGGACACTTTTTAACTACTTCCAGAAGCGCCTGCTGCGCGCCAGGATCGCTCTTTTTTGGGGGAAAAGTGATAATACCGGTAAAACCAAGGTAGAGTCCCAAATCCAAAAATTGGACGGCGTTTTCCCAGTTGCTTATAAAACAATGAACAACTCCCCTCACCTGTGATTCGCCACGGACATTAAGCTCGGTTCGGAGTAACTCCAGCATTTCTCCATAAGCGTCACGCACATGAATGACGAGCGGCAAATCCATTTCACGCGCGAGCTTAACATGTTGCAAAAAAACTGCTTGTTGCTTGGCCAAAACAATTTCACGTGAAATACCATCAGGCAGGCGGTATAAATCTAATCCACATTCACCAATACCGATTGTTTTGGGATGAGCGGCTAATTTTTTGTATTGTTCGTAATCAAAATTTTCTTCGCGGGTTTGAAACGATGATTCTTCCTCATCGAGATGCTGTGAAAATAAATGTACCGGATGCAACCCGACACTGGCAAAAACCCCTGGGTATTTTTCGGCCAGAGCCAATGCCCCCGCACTGGTACTGGCCTGAGTTCCCACCAGATTCATGAGGACGTCTTTGCCTAACGTGCGTTGTATTACCTCGTCCGCATCGGCTTTAAAGGCGTTGAAATGCACGTGGCAATGGGTATCGACCAACATATCAAAATTTCTAACGGAATTTTAAAGCAGACGTACTAAAACCTTCAGGAATTTTGAACTCCTTGGGCAATGCCGGTAATTTTACATTCGGCATGCCTCCGCCGGTAAAACTAGTGACGGCCTGTAAAACATTTTCATCTAGTAGCGGCCACAAGAAAGAGGTTAACGGGACAATACGTTTGGCCATTTTGGATTTCTCGACAGCCTCCATGAAAGCTGGGCTAGGGGGGAATTTGCTGACAAAAAACAAAGCGATACCGACCACAATTACCCCTTCAATGAGGCCAAACCCAGCGCCAAGCAACCGATCGAGGCTGCCCAAAATTGGCAGACGGGCTAAAATCCCGAATAATTTGTTGGCCGCCCAAAATACAATCCCCACCAGGCGGTTACTAATGACGAACAAAATAATAAAAACAACAATACGGACAAAATTTTCGTTCCAATGGGTAAAATTAATCAACCACTTGGCCAGCGGTTCATAATAATGACTGGCCACGTAAATACCCAGAATAGTGCCGACCACCGAGCCCAGCGCCTGAATGAGCCCGGACTTATAACCAAAATACGCGAAAGCCACGAGGGTTATCGCGATGATAATGTCTACTAGAGACATACGAAGTGTGGGTTAAAAATTAGGAAACAACAACTTTGGGAGCTTGTAAACGAGGAAACAGCTGGGCGCTGGCGATTGTTTTGTTGCCTACAGTCAGTTCTACCCATTGAGATAATTCTGCTAGGGGTTTGGCGAACTCGATGGCGGTTTCCAAACCTAGGGCGGTAATTATTTTTTCGGCTGTCTCGGGAAGTACGGGCCAGACCATCGTGGCGATATGGCGAAGCGCTTCGGCGAGGTAATACAACAAATCGTCAACTTCGCTGGCGCGGCCATCTTTAATCATCACCCAGGGGCGGCGGTCGGAAATAAGCTGATCACAGTACGCGACGAACTTCCACGCTTCTTCGAGCGCCTGGTCAAAACGCCAACGGCTCATAGCCGCCTGATACGCTGGCCAAATTTTATGTTTTAACAGATCGGACATTTCGTGGTTTACGTTTTCGACTTCGGGAATAACCCCGCCGGTATATTTATCGATCATCGAAAATACCCGGCTGGCCAGATTACCCAATCCGTTGGCCAAATCGCCTTGATAGCGTTCTAAAAATTTGGCGCGTGAAAAATCGCCGTCGTTATCAAACGGAATTTCACGCATAAAAAAATAACGCAGCGCTTCGAGCGGGTACTCTTCAATCAGGGCCAGCGGATTGACCACGTTACCGATGGTTTTGCTCATCTTTTGGCCTTCAACGGTAATCCAGCCATGCACGGCAATCTGCCGTGGGGGTTCGAGCCCGGCGGCCATGAGCATCGCTGGCCACAAGAGCGAATGAAAACGATTAATTTCTTTGCCGACCATATTAACGCCGGGCCAAAACTTGCGCAGCAGGCTTTCGTCGGCGCTGCCATAGCCAAGCGCGGTAATATAATTGGTGAGGGCATCAAACCAAACGTACATGACTTGCGCATCGTCGCCCGGCACCGGGACCCCCCAGGGTAATTTTTCTTTGACCCGTGAAATACTTACGTCTTCGAGGCCGCTTTTGAGCATATTGACCATTTCACGCGAACGGCCTTCGGGGTGGACAAAGTGGGGATTTTTTTCAAATAAAAACTCCAGCGGTTCCTGATAGCGAGAGAGGCGAAAGAAATAGTTTTCTTCGGTGAGCTGTTCGGGCACTGTTAAATGATCCGAGCATTTACCATTAACCAGATCTTTTTCAGTTTTAAAACTTTCACAGCCCACGCAGTATAGCCCCGTATAGGCTTTTTTATAGATATCCCCGCTTTGCTGGACTGATTGCCAAAATTTTTGAGCGCCCAAGCGATGACGATCTTCGGTGGTGCGGATAAAATCGTTATTGGTGATATTCCATTGATCGGCCATGTTTTGGAATAAAGCGGACATTTTTTCGGCGTAGCTGCCCGGGGTCATGCCAAATTCGCGGGCGGTTTTGAGAACTTTTTGGCCATGCTCGTCGGTGCCGGTGAGAAAAAAAACCTCATTACCCAGCAAGCGTTGGTAACGGGCCATGGTGTCGGCGTACAAAAATTCCAATAAGTGCCCAATGTGCGGCTCGGCGTTGGCGTAGGGAATGGCGGTGCTGATGAAAAAATTATCTGGCATATGGGATACAATCAATTTGCTGAAGGGCTTACCACTACCACGAATTCTCCGCGCTCATCGGGGGCGGCGGCAACCAATTGAGCCACCGTGCCTCGATAGATTGTCTCAAATTTTTTGGTTAATTCCCGGCAGACTACGATCTGGCGGTTTGGATGTAACAACGCGGAAAGTTCGGCTAGGCATCGCGTGATGCGGTGGCCTGATTCATAAAACACTACAGTGTGAGAACTTTGTTCAACTTCTTTAAAAAATTTTTGCCGTTTATTTTTGTGAGGGGGAAACCCCAAAAACAGAAATTTATCCGTAGGCAGCCCCGAGACAGACAGGGCGGTAATTAGCGCCGAAGGACCGGGAATGGGGATGATTTGGATTTGCGGATTACCAATCAAGTGCGCAACCAATACATTCCCCGGATCACTAATACCCGGGGTACCGGCATCGGTTACTAATGCCAAGTTTTTTCCTTCTTCCAGAAGCGCTTGGATTTCTTTTGTCTTGCGCCGGTCGCTATGTTGGTGATAACTCAAAAGCGAACGCTGTATTTGATAATGTTGTAACAATTTGGCCGTTACACGGGTATCCTCGCATAAAATAACATCTACCGAGCGTAAAATAGACAGCGCCCGGAGGGTTATGTCGTCTAAATTGCCGATCGGCGTTGCCACTACATATAAAATCCCAGTCGGCATAAACACCATTATTTTACTATAATTTCGCCTAAAAGTAAAACAAAAATTAAGGGCCAGTCAATAGCTGCCCCCTCTAACCAAACTATTTAAATATGGCTTGCTAACTAGCGGGGTTGGGTTGCAGATGAGCAACAATTCGCTGGAGTTGTTCCAGAGTGTACTGAATATCTTGCTTGCGTGTACCACTGCCCAAAGAAAAACGAACGGCTGCGCGTGCTTGTTTTTGGGGAATGCCAATAGCAGTAAGAACATGAGAGCTACTAAGTGATTTGTCGGTACAGGCCGAACCGGCCGAACAGCTGATGCCAAACTCATCTAAGTATAGGAGTAGCATTTCACTCTCCAATCCAGGAACAGAGATATTTAGATTATTGGGTAGTCGATCTGGCCCAATCGCCGGGCCATGCAACACGGCGTCGGGGATATTGGCAGAAAGTTCTGTCCAAAAAAAATGAGACAACTCGCGCAAATCATCGCTAACTGTTGGTTTAGCGCGCTCGCTGATTTCCAGGGCTTTGGCCAGACCAACGATGCCAGGAACATTTTCGGTGCCTGCTCGCAATCGGCGTTCTTGGCCGCCCCCATGCATGATCGGCTGCAAGGGAACACCTCGTCGAACATACAATAAGCCGCTCCCCTTGGGTCCATACATTTTGGCCGCGTTTAAAGTAAGTAAATCGACATGCAATTTTTCTACATCAAGCGACAAAAATCCGGCGGCTTGGCAGGCATCGGTATGAAAATAGGGCCAAGCGGTTTTATTCTTAGCGCGATATTGCAACAGGGCGCGACCGATTTCGGCGATTGGCTCAATGGTGCCAATTTCGTTGTTAGCATACATCACGGACATAAGCACCGTATCGCTCCGGATGGCCTTAAGAACTGCAGCAGGATCAACTAGGCCAGATTTATCAACCGGAATATAGGTAATTTCATACCCCCACTGCTTGAGCGCTTCTAGCGACTCAAGAACTGATTCGTGTTCAATGGCGAGGCTGATGATGTGCTGGCCTTTTTTGGCTGACGCCTTGGCTACGCCAAAAATCGCCAGGTTGTTGGCTTCGGTGCCGCCGCTGGTAAAAATAATATTTTCAGAGTTCGCACGCAGTATCCGCGCGATCGTCTGTCGACTTGATTCAACTGCTTGACGCGCGGCTTGGGCGTGTTTATAAATCGCCGATGGGTTACCAAATTGTTCGGTAAAATACGGCAACATGGCCGAGAGCACCGCCGGAGCAGTCGGGGTAGCGGCAGCATGATCAAGATAGACGTGTTGAATTTTTTTTGGTTTCGCTAACATGATGCAAATTAGGCTAGAACGGCAAAGTGAGATTAATACTTTTTTTGGCCCCAACCACGTTTGCTTTGGGGAACGAACAATCTACCGCGAACGGCAGCATTTCGCCAGTGAGTGACTTATAGAATAGTTGACCGTTGTCTCTGCCAAATTCATACAATTCTTTGGTAACCCGCACGTCTTGTTCGCAATATTTTTTTATTTCATCAATTTTACCTTCTTTCCACCAACGAATCGCCTGTAAACCATCGGCGCTTTTAGTGACATTATCGAGCGTGGCCGCAGCAATGTCGGCAAGCTTGAGGCGAATCCCTAGGCTTTGTTTGACACATTTCATCAGATCCAGATGGGGGAATGACAAAAGATCCCCAAGATAATAATTATTCAAAACTGGTAAATCGAAATGTTCACTGTTAAACCCAATCAAACGATCGGCATGCTCGAATAGTGGCCAAACTTTGCCCAACTCACCTTCCGTATAGCTCTCGTATTGGCCAGTTTCATAGCGATACAGTGAAATTACCGAAACGCGCAATTTTTTGAAGTCGTTATCTACGTCGGCGAAGGTATTTTGTGTTTCAATATCAAAAACAATCTCATTGGGCATAACAAAAGCGCGCTTAAATTTTCAAAAGCTGATCAATTTTTGGTTTGTCAAAACCAATGATAATTTCGCCGTCGAAATCGATAACCGGCACGCCCATTTGCCCGGATTTATGGATCATTTCTTCGGCTTTGGGCTGATCTTCGGCCACGTTATAATCCGTGAACGGAATATTTTTAGAAGTTAAATACTCTTTTGCCTTATGACACCACGGGCAAGAAGGCGTGGAATAGATAAGAACGGTGGCCATACAAAAATTTTATTTAGTAATAATCGTATGATACGCCGTGGAGACAGCCTGGTCAACGGATACGTTCAGCCGGGTTTCAAGCGCCTCGACATGGCCAGTTTGGACACTGGTTTTGGGGTGTTTAGCCACGAATAAACTACAACAATCTTCGTAGGGGCGCTCAGAAATAGCGAGCGTACCGATCCGTCGCGCCCAATCGGTAATTTCGCGCTTAGTGGTGCCAATAAGCGGCGACAGGATTAACAGCGCTGTAGCGCTATAAACCGCCGCCAAGTTGGAAAGCGTTTGCGACGCCACCTGCCCCAGGCTATCACCAGTCACCAACGCCTCAGCGCCAATCCGCCGGGCAATTTGCGTAGCAATGCGCAGCATTACCCGCCGAGTGATCAACATCCGGTAGGTTGAGGGTATGTGCATAATCACCTGGCGCTGCATATCGGCAAAAGGCACAATATAAAGTTCTACCTGTGGTTGGAAACGGGCGAGTGTTTTTGCCAGATCAATAATTTTTTCTGATACCGCGGCGGTAACCTGGGTTTGATTTTGAAAGTGCACCAGCACCACTTCGGCACCGCGCTTCATCAACGAGTAGCTAGCCACCGGACTATCGATGCCGCCAGAAAGAAGGCTAACGACTTTACCCGAACTGCCCGTAGGCAGCCCGCCAACACCACTCGTGGCAGCCATCGCGAGGACCGCCTCTTCACGGCCAATAAAAATTTCGATTTCTAATTCAAAATTTTTTAGATCAACTTTCCAGCCATACTGTTCATTAATAAACGCTCCGAGTTCACGAACGATTTGAAGTGAATTCAGTGCAAAAGATTTGTCGGAGCGCGAACAGGTCAGGCGGAACGATTGGGTTTTTGCGTTACGCAACAATTCGTTTAATCCATTCTTTATTTTTGCTATATCCGGCTGTACTAAAACAGCCTCAGCAACTTTGGCCACACCCGGGATAAGAGAGAGTTCACCGAGTGAGTCTGGTGAAATATCTTGCACAAAAAGGCCGCACGAAAGGCGGCGAGCACGACAACCCGAAAATAACGCGCGGATATTGCGTAGTAATTGATCGACAAAATCAGACTGATTATTCCCTTTGAGCATCACTTCATCAAGCCGGAGCAGCGCGTTCATAGGCCTTAGATAATAATAACCGGAAAAATATTTTGGTTGATTCTAGCGAGCAGAGCCGCCGGATCAAGCGCGGATTGCAGACCTCTACCGAGCGCTTGGATCAGCGCGGCGTCCGGGTTCAGCCCTAACGCCAGATTTTTATACTTCCCCAGATACATGAGCAAATTGGGCCAGAAAAAATGCAGATACCTATCCCCCTCCTGGCGAGTTGTTTGCAAACTCTGTAATAATTCCGTTTGCATTTCGGGCGCTATCTTGGTTACAGGGTCCACAAGCATTTGCCTGGTAGCGACGAGCTGGGGAGAAAGCCCTGATTCGTCTTTAGCAAACAGATAGCGGCGTGAAAAAAACTGCGGTGGCTGATTTTTGCTTATTAAAAACAATTGAGCAATAGCGAGTTGATGCGCGCTTTTCTGAAAGGCTCGCGTTTGTTCGGCTTGGTTCGCGGCGCAGCGCGATTTTAACAAATAATAGTAACCAAACTTAAGGGAATTACGAAAAATGATTGCTGCATTTAGCGCCGAAACATGACTTTGTCCAGAAACGTCGTGGCCATAGATGTAATACCAGCCGCGTTTAAAAAAACTACGCGGAACAAGCATTACACTGATTGGCGCGGCAGGAAAAAGCGCTCGGACAGCAGCAAGTTGCCTCGCGTATTTTTTTCTTTGGAAAAAAGTTACCCACGAACAGAGGACGTAAAAATCGATATCGCTGTACTGCGTCGCCTCGCCATAGACATAACTCCCGCCCAAAAGGACGGGAGTATGACCGAATATTTTTTGAATTTGTTGATGTAATTGAACAACAACCGGCTCGGTAAACATACAAAAACCTAGCGGCAGCGTTGATCGATTTCGTGGCGCACATTCTGAAGCGGAATCAATTCAGCCTCGCTCGCGGATCGTTCTTTGAACTCCGCAACGCCTTTTTCCAGGGTTCGCTTGGAAATCACCACGCGCAGCGGAAGCCCAAGCAAATCGGCATCGGCAAATTTTTCACCAGCCGAAGCATTAGAACGATCATCATAGAGTACTTCGATTTTGGAACCAAGCAGTTGCTGATAAAGCTGTTCGGCCTCACGGAGCACTGCCTCATCACTGCCAACCGCCACCAGGTGCAAGGCATACGGGGCTACGGAACGGGGCCAGATAATTCCTTTATCGTCGTTAAAAATTTCCACGAGCGTTCCCATTAAACGTGAAACCCCGATGCCGTAACAACCCATTAAAATCGGCTGGAGAGCGCCGGATTCATCGGCGTATTTGAATTTGAACGCGTCGGTAAAGCGCGTTTTCAGATCGAAGATGTTGCCAACCTCGATGGCTTTTACCGGGGTGAGGTTGGGATTTTGGCAGGTGGGGCAGAAATTATGTTCGTCGATAATTTCTTTATTTACGGCCACGCGGCATTTTGAGCACAAATAAACGGTGTCTTCGCCAATCTCGCAGAGAGCCTGGAATTCGTGAGAGTAACGACTGAACACCCCACCGGAGGCATAGGTTAAAACCACCCGGTCACCCAGGCCGAGGCGCTCGTAGACTTTGAAATAGGCCGTTTGGACGGTTTCGTAATATTTTTTAAAATCTGTTTCGGTCGCATGAAAGGAATATAAATCCTTCATGTTAAATTCGCGCCCACGGAGTAACCCAGATTTGGCGCGAGGTTCGTTGCGGAATTTGTTTTGAATCTGGTACACCGCAAGGGGCAAATCACGATACGAAAAAGCGTAAGTCTTTACCAGCGGGGTAATGACGTTTTCATGCGACTGATTAATGACCAATTTACTACCGCCGTGACCAGTGAGGTGGAACAAAATATCGATGGCATCCTGGCCCGAGATGGCATAATTTTCTTCCTGAGTAAGGGTGGGCATGAGCACTTCGTTGGCGCCAAGCGCATTCATTTCTTCACGGATGATGTTCTGAATTTTGGTCAACACGCGTAAACCGAGCGGCAAATAATTATATACTCCGGCCATTTGCTTGTTGATAAAGCCTCCTTTGGTAAGGAGTTCGGCGTTTTTGCTGTCGGCGTCGGCGGGAGCAGATTTGGTAGTTTTGGCAAAGATTCGGGAATAACGCATAGTATAAAATCTAGAATAATCTTTAATTCTCATGACGAGGCCGGATCAGTCCAGGGGATTGCCGCGTCGGCTTGCCCCGCCCCGGCGGGATAAACTCGCCTCCTCGCAATGACACTATTTTTTTAGCGTGGTAATCGGCCGGCTCTGGGTTATAAAAAATTGGTTATTGGCAAAAGCCCATTCAATATCGCACGGGAATCCGTAATGCTGTTCAATCTGGCAGCACAGTTTAGCCAGCTCTAACACTTGCGGAGCGGATAGTTTTTGCTTGGAGCCTTCGGCTTCGGAAAGCTCGATCCAGTGATTAATTTCCCCGTCTTTGAGCTGGCCCGCGCCATGCACGAGGTGTTTATTTTGCGTACTGACGTAGACATCCATCAGCTCCATTTTCTTTTTACTCACGATATAGCTATCGGGCGTAATCTGCCCGCTGACGATTGCTTCACCCAGGCCGAAACCCGCTTCGATGATGAGCTGATCGTAATCTTCGGTGACCGGGTGCACCGTAAAGCAGATGCCCGAAATTTCGGACTGCACCATTTGCTGCACCACCACGGCTACCGAGACCTGCGTGTCGATCAGATTTTTTTCGTGGCGGTAAAAAATCGCTCGGGGAGTGAACAGCGAACTCCAGCATTTTTTAACCATCTCGGCCACGTTTTCGCGAGTGGTATTAAGATACGTTTCCAGCTCTCCCGCCCAGCTAGCGATTTCGGAATCTTCGGCCGTGGCGCTGGAGCGTACCGCCACGTGCTCGGCGCCCAGCTGGTCGAAGGCAACCAGAATTTCGGCGGTTAAATCCGCAGGCATCGCCCGGTCGTGAATCACATCGCGCAAAATATTGCTGGCGCGATCAACGGAATTCGTATCGGCCGGGTTAACTTCGGCCAAGCGCGCGGCAATTTCTTCTTTCAGTTCGGTCTCTTCGATAAAGCGATCAAAGGCACTGGCTAACACAATAAAACCCGGCGGAACACTAATTCCGGCCTGGGTCATTTCGCCAAGTGAAGCGCCTTTGCCCCCGGCGATAGCGACATCGGTTTTGGAAATATCTTTGAAAAATTTTAAATGAGGCATAACAGGGCTTAGCTTAGCACTGGGGATAAAAAGTTTCAATCCTGGCTATAAAAAAATTAATTTACCACTACGATTCCGTCATCACCATTCAATTCCACCATTTGCCCCTCGCGCACGTGTTCTAAAAAATTTTCCGGCAACCCGACAACTGCTGGTTTATTATTTTCGCGCGCGGTGATCGCGGCATGACTGGTAACCCCGCCGTGCACGACGATAACACCTTTAACCATTGCGGCTAAGGCAGCGCTCGGCTTTACCTTGTCCAAAACCACAAAGTGAAAGATGCTCTAGTTATCTTTAGAGTTAAAAAGCGCACTAGAGCATCTTTCAACGGCTTGGTTAGGAAGTAAGGGTTGAATTCCCTTGAGCTGGCTAAGCAGACAGGAGCGTTCATGAAGATCAGGTGGACTGTGATACCCCATGGCCGAAAGAAGGCGGTGCGGGACCTGGCCCCAGGCACCGACCCGAGCAATCCGCCCCTCACCGATGAGGCGCGGCGTGACGCGGCGACTCTTGCTGAGACGCTCGCCGAGCTGCACGGGCGGCCGGACATCATTTTCGTGTCTACTCGCATTCGGGCCCAGCAGACGGCAGAGCGCGCCATCGAGCTCTTTGGCCGGCACGAGCTCGACGGCTGCCCGGTCGTGGCGATCAACCTGCTCGGACAGCCCGACAGCGGGGACCTCGACCGCAGCCACCCCCAGGCGGATGCCGACGGACTGGTGTGCTACGGGCAGCGGACGAACGACCCCCAGTGGCTCGATTGGACCCGTCAGGCCCGACGCCTGATGATCGGCATGATCGGGGAAATGTTCGAACCGCCCCGGCCGCTCCAGGCCTGGGTCTTCGGGCACCGCCCGACCGCTGGCGCCTTCCGCTGGCTCGCCACCAACGGGCCCAACCAGCTCCCGGCCGACGGCGAGCTGAAGGTCCTCGACCCCTGTCTGCTGCCGTATCTCTTCTTCGCCGAGAGCGAGGTGGGGGGCCTGCGGCTCATCCCGCGCTAGCCAGAGCCTGAAGAACGCCCTTCTCTACCACTTCTGACCCTCAACGCGCACTGCCCTCCCGGAACTCTACCGGGAGGGCTTCTGCATTTTAAGCGGGAGTTAATTTTCTAATTGTGCCAGTGGCGGCATCAACTTCAACGAGTTCGCCATCTTTAAAAACATGCGTGGCGTGCTTGGTGCCAATTATGCAAGGCTTCTGCAACTCACGCGCGACAATAGCCGCGTGACAGAGTAATCCTCCTTCGTTGGTAACAAAAGCGGCCGCCCGCTTCATGATGGGCAAATAGCTGGGATCGGTCATTTGCGAAACAATTATTTCACCATCTTTAAAATTTTCCATATCCTGGCGGGCGCGGACAACACGCACATACCCCGTGACGAGACCAGGGAAAGCGGTTTGGCCTTTGAGCTCGCTCAGTCCTTCGAGTTCGTCGCCGGGGCTAGCCAATAGTTTTTGCTCTTCAATGATCCGAAGCGCTTGGTCACCAGCAGCCAACTCCACCTGCCCGATAGCGTACTGCCGTACATACAAGGCGCGTTTACGCTCACGCAACATCGCCGGGCTTGGCAACACCGCGCCAGTGGTTATGTAGGCCGCCAGTTCACGCCCCAGCAAATAGCACAATTCCTCCCCAGTGTAAGCAGGTAATTTATTTTTTGCGAGCCAGGCAGTATAGCGCGGGATGAACTTCATTTCGCCGTCTTTATAAATTACCTCGCCGCGGCGACGAATTTTGGTAGCCCAGTCAATATATGCTTGCTGTATTTCTTTGGGCAACACGCCCACAAAATCAGCTGAATCCATTCCGGCATACGCAATCGGAAACAATTCCTGGTACCAGCGGTAAAAATCCAAAAAAGTGTCTAGGCTAAAATTTGCATCATCCTGGTAAATGACCTCTTCATAGCGCGACACTTCGGCATCAAACCAATCAAAACTGGTTACCAAATTTACCTGGCCATTTTTTACTTTATTTAAAAACAGCGTGCTCACCCGTTCACGGTCCCCTATTGCCTGAAAATGAAAATACACACCTTCTTTCACCACCGAAGGCAGCTCCACGAATGTTCCGCCGTAGGCTTCGTTTAAAATCGCCCCCGTCATCGCTTCAACCACCGAGGTAATACCAAGAATGGTATACTCCCGGCGATGACGTTCATATTTGATTTTGGACATATGCAAATTGTTAAGACACTTTTCTAATTAGGCCTTTGGTCGCGTCAACTTCAACTTGTTCTCCACTCACAAAAACGGCCATGGCTTTCTTGGCGCCCACAATGCAGGGAATACCCAGTTCGCGCGATACGATGGCGGCGTGACTGGTGACGCCGCCCTGCTCGGCCACCACGGCGGCCGCCTTTTTCATGAGTGGCACGAAATCCGGGGTGGTTTGATTGGTAATCAAAATCTCTCCGGCCTGAAATTGATGAAATTGGTCGCTGCCCAAAATAATCCGCGCGGTGCCCGTTACTTTGCCAGGCGAAGCAGTCATGCCTTTGAGTTCCTGCAGGCCGGAGAGATCGGGGAAAAAATTACTTAAATCAAGGTCTTTTAATTCATCGCGCAGGAAAATGGCATACCCTTGAGAGTCAAAAACAGCCAGGCAGCCGGCGCGGCGCTCGACGGTAATATGTTGCCAGCGGGCAGGGTCTTGTAAAAATTCCTCAAGCTCGTTGAACATCACGTACTGAATCAGCTCGGGGTCAAACTGCACCAACTCGGCCAAGCGGCCCAGATAATTAATATTAAAGTGATTCAAACGAAGCACGGCCTGCTTGCGGCAATCTTGGATAAAAGTACAATCATCGGCGAATTGGACAAAAGATCGCAGCAGTGGGGTGGCGGATATTTTTTGAAACACATTTTCTTTGGCAATAACCGCCCGATGTAAGCGCTCTTGTTCTTCGGCGTATTTATGTTCAGCATCACTCAGATTGTTTATTTCTGCGCGGACCTGTTTGGCTGTTTTGGGAAGGGCTTTGAGATAGTTATTTTCTACCCAATAATACTCCCGGACAATTTGCTCAATCCCCGCGGCAATGTCTACCCCCTGATTCTGGCGGCAGCGCTCCGCAAGCAAACGCAACGCGTAGGAATTAACAAAGCTGCGGTGAGTGGGGGCGCGCAATATTTCAACATCATCTGGCGCCAACGCTTGGCCAGCGTATTTATTGACGTGATTTTTAAACCAATCGTCGTCGGAAAAACTTAATAAACAATCTACGGTATAGCCCATCCCCTGCTCCCCAGCAGCGTTAATTAACTCGAGGAGATGTTGAACGATTTGCGCCGGAGTAAAATCTTCGAGCCGCAGCTCTTCTTCGGCGCGGGCGCGCTCATCAAACACCGCAAAACCCTGTTGATACATTTGATACAATTTTTTACCGAACTCAAGATCCTTTTCGAGAGCGGCAAATAGCTGAGCGCGCGTGGCCTGCATTTCTTTTACCGACCACTGCCAATCAAATTCGCGATCAACAACAAAGTTTTGAAACGACATCCCGTGCGGCATGCTACCAGGAATCTTTTGAGGCGCTCGAAAAATAGCGAAGTATTCTTGCACAAAAATCGGCATCATGTATGAGCCATAGTGTTTGCTGAAAAAACCCTCGTGAAGGTGTTTTTCCAAATACGCGCGCAGACGTGTTCGATCGGCTGGCGTAGACGCGGGGATCATAAGGGGAATTTTTATTCTAAAACTTCGGGAAACAAGGTATTGGCTATGTCCCACAGATACTAAACACTACTTGAGCCAGTCATAATAAATATTTAAAGCACATGTACTCTGCCCGTTTCAGCATCCAAGAGCACCCGGTCGCCGCTTTGCAATACTTCGGTGGCAATTTTGGTTCCGATAATACAAGGTTTGCCCATTTCACGGCTAATAATGGCCGCATGGCAGGTCAGGCCGCCCTCGTCGGTAATAAATCCGGCGGCGCGCTGCATCGCTGGCAAAAATTCGGGCCTGGTCATGGAGGCGACCAATATTTCACCGTTGGCCACAGTGGCAATATCGCTGACTGTTCGACAGACCCGCACGACACCTTCTACCCGCCCCTTACTTGCGATAATACCTTTTAATTCCGACTGCGGAGCAATTACGGGTACTTGCAATGCTTGCACAATTTGCCAATAGGCGTCGCCCGCGAAAATGGTCGTTTCATTTGGCAGGGCATACCAGGCTGAACCGGCCAAACGCTCCTTGACGGACGCGTGGAAAGATTCGTCCGCAAGACGTTCTGGGGTCAATTCCTCTGGTAAACAATAGCGCAATTCCGGCAGACTCCACCCGGCTGCTCCAGCCAGGGGTTCGAGAACCGTGTCTAGCAGGGAAATTACTTGAAAAATATTTTTCTTACGCTCGTCTTGCCAACGGAACGACGTTTCGATAGTTTGAATAATAAAACGTTCTTCAGTGCCCAAGCGTAACTTGGCCATCAATAGTTCTTTTACCTCGGGCGCGACCAAGGCATTCACAGGTTCAACCGTAATAGCTTCGGAGCGAGCCAAAATTTCGGCATCAGTAAAATTTTTTGCTCCGGTGTAATTATTTTCGATCCAGTAGAATTGTTCTTTGAATTGATCAAGCAAGGATTGTTGTTCGGGACCGCCACTCCTTAAGCGAAAAAGTAATTGGAGCGCCCGAAAAATAAACGAAGGATAGAGCGGCGAACACAGGATGCTAAAATCCAGTTCATTGTAGACTTTCCGAGCTTGAAGCAATTCGCGTAAACGAATTTCGCTGACAAACGTAATTCCTTCCAGGGCATGGCCATAATTGGCAGCAAACGGCATAACTGCGGCCACCGCTCGCGCCGAACGCGCAAGGGAGCTGATTTTATTATCTGAAATAACCCCAAGCAGATCCTGGGCATTTTTAAATTTAGCATCAAACAAAGCCTGTGAGCCTTTTTCAAGCTCGAGCAATTTTTCAAGGTTATTCACTCTTTCATAATACGATTCGCCAATCTTTTGCCAGTCGGATTGATCGTAATACATTCGCGCATGGCCACCGCTGAACAGATAAAAAAAGTGCGTGTAATTAGCAAACACAGGCTCGTGCATCCAACCCGATAAACTAGCCGCGGGGTGCAGGTATAAAGGAGTCCCGTTGAACCCTTGGATGTTCCATTGATGTGATTTAATAATTTGTACTAGTTCTGATTGAGACAGCATACACGAGCAACAGCGTCTGATTGAAGGCATTTTTTAGGAGAGCTTTTCAACTGCTCCCTGAGTGATTACTTTTGGCGGCACGGCGGGGCGAGGAACGGAAGGCGGGGCTGTTGGGGTTGGCGCCAGAGCAGTCGGGACAGGAGCAATTGGTTCTACGGGCGCGGTGGGCGCGGTTACTAGCTGGGCAGTGAGTTCTGTTTTTGGAAAAATATTTAATGGCGGGGGCTTGGCCAAACCCCCTGAAGCGTTTTCGGGTCGCGGAGAAGTCGGAGAAATGGTTGGCGCGGTGGATGCTGCTGGCCGGGGGCCACTTGTTTGCGAGCTAACATTTCGATCGGCAACCGGTTTTTGTTGCTGGCGGGGTGGTTGACTTTGCGAGGAAGAATTTCCGCTACCCGAAGAGCGAGATTGGCCGCCGCGACCGCCGCCCTGGTTGCCACGACCATCACCACGATTTGATTTATCCTTCTTTTGGCCAGGATTGTTTCCAATACCCGGATGCCTGGTAGGCTCGTTTTTCGGCAAAATACTAGAGAGTGAGATTCCCTTTTGTTCGGCATCCACCAATAGTACTTTTTCTCCGCCTGAGGGGGGTAAACCACCTGTCTTTTTGTTACGACGAGAGTCTGATGAGCCTTCGCGGCGAGACGAGCCTGAACTGGAAAATTGACCGCTGGAACTGCTTTGCGGGCGGGGTGGTTGACTGTTACCGGAACTTGTTTGCGCTTGGCGGGGCGGGGTTAGGCTCACCAACCGAGGCGTGGGAGCCTCCACAACAGGGGCAGGGGTCGCCGGAGCGGCTGGGCGGGGCGCCGGGGTGGCAACAACGGACGGGGGGGCAGGCGGCGCGGGAGTTGTGGCAGATGGTGGCAGTGCACCCTGCGCGGCAGAGGCGGCATCTTCGGCGGCGGCAGTATTAACGACGCCAGACAATTCAGCGGTTTCTTCATCAAGGGCATCAAGCGCGTCTTCGGCCGAGAGTATCATACCACTCCAACGAGCAATTTTATCTTCGATTTTATCGCGGCTGACCGCGTAGCGCTCGCGCGATACTTTAATTACGCGCTCCAAGCTGCCGGTGGCACTGCCGATTGGGGGCATGGTGAGGGCGCTGAACGGGCGCGAGGCCACGCCGTCGATCATTAATTTTAAATAGGTATGAAACTTTGGCAGGTTGACCAAATCTTCTTCCACGAACGTGGGCGCAAATTCTTTGGCCAGGATTTCGGCATCGGTGGAACCAACCCGGAACACCACCATGGTGCCGACGTTACCGATTACGGCGGCCAGTACTTTTTCGTCGAGCTGTTCCATGTACTGATGGGCCATAATCAAATCCAGGCGATATTTGCGCGCTTCAGAAAGGATGCCGGCAAAACTTTCGGTGGCAAAGTTCTGGAATTCATCGACATACAGAAAAAAATCATTACGGAGCGGCTCGGGCGTGTCGACGCGTTCCATTGCCGAGAGCTGAATTTTGGTAATTAACATGCCCCCCAGTAGGCGGGAATTATCTTCACCGATACGGCCTTTTGATAAATTGATAATAAAAATTTTCTTGGTGTCCATTATTTCACGAATGTTGATGCGTGATTTTACCTGGGCGACAATGTTACGGATAATTGAAGCCGACAAGAATTGCCCGATTTTATTTTGGATCGGGGCCACGGCTTCCTGGCGAAACTTGTCGCTATAGCTGGCGAATTCCGTTTGCCAGAAAGCTTTCACTACCGGGTCTTTAAGGTTGGCGACCACGCGTTTGCGATACTCAGCGTCGGCTAAAAGACGGTTAATACCAAGCAAAGTGGTACCGGGAAAATCAAGCAAGGCCAGAATGGTGTTGTTGAGAATGTATTCCATACGGGCGCTCCAGACATCGGGCCAGATTTTTTTGAACACGCCCATGAGGCCAGAAGCCACCAAATGCCGGTATTCAGGGTTGATGGATTCCAGGATATTAAACCCGATCGGATAATCAATGTCGCAGGGATTGAAATAAACTACATCGTTGATGCGGTTCGGCGGGATAAAGTCCAGAATTTTTTCGGCAAAGTCACCGTGCGGATCGACCAAGCCGATACCATGCCCGCCATATACATCGTTAAGCACCATGTTTTCAAGGACGGTGGTTTTACCCATGCCGGTTTTGCCGACCACGTACATATGGCGACGGCGGTCATCGAGTTTAATGCCAAAACGCCGGTTATGATTCCGGTAATTGGTGAGCCCGAAAAAGTTGATCGGATTACTGTTCGGCGCGGGCGTGGGAATGGGTTGTGGGGCACTGGAGAGAGAATCGATCATGACTGTAGTATAGCCTTAAAGCAGCTTTAATTCAATTAGATATTCAGGTATTCCTGCCAATACTTAAAGAGCTCCCCCGTGGAGCGCAGATCGCCAACATTGTAGCGCGCTATATCAACGAATTTTTTCTCTTTAAACAAAGCACCAACATCATCGCCGGTGATGCCGCCGGCCTTGGGACTGGTAATGCCAAACGCGCGGCAAGCCAGGTGTAGGCTGGAGCGCTTAAACATGGCCCCGTAAAATGACAGCTGATCGCACAGATCAATATGGCGGCAGCCACGTTGTAGCCCGAGGTATCGATTAGAAAGCAAATTTTTGCTGGGCCGGATTTTATGAATAGCCGAACGGATCATTAAATACGGCGCGTCAAAGCCGCGGCCATTGAAGGTGACAAAATCATCGTAATTTTTGGCGCCCTGCCAGAACTGTTCAAGCATTTCTTTTTCCGTGCGCTGTTTAAAAACCATGCCCTCTTCCTCGAAATCTTCGTTTGCCTCACCCGGAGCCTGGTAGTAAATCACTCCTTTATTTTTTTCGGCATCCAGCACACCAATTACCACAATTTCTCCAGTGAGCGGCGAAAAACCAAGACCGTTTTTGATGTCATCGAGCGCTGCTTCATATTCACCTTCGGTTTTGGAAGTTTTTTCGATCCAGCGGGTGAGCATGTGCTGGGTAGTTTCATCAAGCGCGGCATAATCCTCACCGACTGTTTCCAGGTCAAAAATCAAGGTGGACATAGTACAAATAAATATGTTACTCACTTTTGGCCAAGCGCTCACGCACTAGGGCCCAGGCGGACAGGGTCGTGGCGCTGGTCACTTCGCCATTGATAATCATCCGCGAAAATTCATCAACCCGGCGATAGAATATCTCCACTTCTTCGGTCTCGTCTAAACGCTGCGAGCCGACGGGTTCAACCCCCTTGGCGATAAAAACATGAATTACATTTTTAAAACTTGGCGAATTGAATTGCCCCACTTTAATTATTTCAATGGCGTCACAACCAGTTTCTTCGGCTAATTCGCGTTCAGCGGTTTGCAAAATGCTTTCGCCAGGCTGGTTGTGGCCCGCGGGGAATTCGATTTTCCAGGCATCCCAAATGTAGCGGTATTGGCGAATCAGCAATAAGCGGCCATCAGTGAGAATAGGAACAACGACGGCCACGGCAGGCTTGTTCCCATAATAATGCTCGCCGGTGGTACCGTTGGCCCGTTCGTAGACATCGTGACAATATTCCCACCACGGGTTCGTATGAATAACTTCGGAAGAAATTATTTTTACTTGCGGCATAGAGAATTATTTTTTAAACAGTTCAGCCAGCTCGGCAACGCTCGCTCCGCCAGGATTTTTGATAATCGAATGGATCGATCCCCCGCCGTCGCCCTCGTAGCGCGGTAGTATATGCCAATGCACATGGGGAACGGCTTGCCCGGCGACCGGCCCATTGTTAACGCAAATATTCATACCATCTGGATTCAGCCGCGCCTGAACGCGTCCGGCGGCACCGCGCAAACCGGCGCTTAAGAGTTGGAAGGACTCAACATTCATATCCCACAAATTGGTAAAATGCTGTTTAGGGATCACGACGGTATGCCCCTTGGCGCAGGGGAAAATATCCAAAAAAGCCAGCACAAATTGATCTTCGTACACGGTGTGATTGGGAATTTGACCAGCAACAATTTTACAAAAAAGACAATCCATAGATATTTATTTGGAGTTTATTTAGTATACTGCCAAACCCCCACATCGCCAAACCGAGCGACAAAAAACTTTTTGGTTTTGGCGCTATGGAATGGAGCAACAACATAACACTGTTCAGCGCCAGACAAACTAAGCGCCTCTTGCCAGGCAGCTTGATTGCCTGGATTACGCACCAAATCAGCGTACAGGCGGGCTTGTTCAGGTTGCGCAAAGTATTGGCTGATCGGCAACCCTCCGCCGATAATCTGTCGCGCAGAAGCAGCTTCCAGCGCCAGGAGCGGGTAGGTATCGGCCACCACACACGGCGCGTGGTCCTTTTTTTGAATCAAGCCCCACACATATTGGACACCCAAATATTGATCAGCGCTGAGCGTGCCGGTATCGGGGCCGAGCGAATACGAAGCAGCGGTTGCCGCTGAAACGAAGATGGCTGCCGCAATGCCGCTAACGCGACGCCAACGCGCGATACTCACTGATTCCTGCCAGGCAAAAAAACCGATACTACAAAGCGTAATCCAGAGTAGCGCCAAAACTGGATCAAGTCGCCGCGTGAGTACCTGTTCACCGATTAGCAGGTAACGACTCAGGCAATAACCAAGACTCACCGCAACTGTACAAGCAGCCAGCCATTGTTGCAAAATGCTGCGGCTGCGCCACAGTCGGGCCAGGCCAAGCGCTAGGCAGGCAAAAAAAGCCAGCATAAACAAAACTAACCACCAACGAGACCAGGTGAAAGCATTGGCTACGAAAGCGGACAACGGTGTTTGATTGAAAATAATATTACCCGTAGCAATATCGTGCGCTCGCGGGCCAGCGGCAAGGTACGCGGCAGTCAAGTTGCCAACGAGCTGTTTGACCTGCCCTAACACATTCACCCCTGGGTTAAACCCGGCAAACCCCGCGACTAGTTCAAGCAGGGGCAGCACCAGAGCCGAACTGAGCGCCACCGCTGCCAGCGCCAGGTGACGGCTTCGAGCGCGCCAATCGGCCCGGGCTAGAGCGGAAATTAAAAAAAATATCACCAGCTGTAACGCAAACAAAACAGCGTAAAGCGTATAGCCGAACAAAATAATAGCCCCCACAACCAATAAAGGAATTAAATTACCACGAGCGCGTTTTTCGGTGTAACGTGCCAAGAGCACGGTTCCCCCCAGCCACGGCAAAAAACCAAGCGTGGAGGGCAGGGTCAGGGAACCGCTGGCGGTGAGCGCGAAAGGCAAAAAACTAAACCAAACCACTAGCAGCGCTTTTTTTGTTTCGAGTCCGAGCGCGCGGGCAAACGAATATAAAAGAAGTGGAAAGCTAACTGACCACAACACTGGTACCAGCCAGATGGTAACCACGAGCAAGCTAAAGCCAAAAAATTTGGCAACACCGATGGTCAGCCACCAGAGAGACGCATAACTTAACGCGCCCAGATCAAGCCGTTGAATAAATGACTGCGTTGCCTGATCGGAAATGACTGCGGGGGCAAGGGGCAGACCGCTCAAAAGCCTTTGTTCACTACCAATATGCCGCCAGCCATCGGCCCCATAAAGCAAGCTGTGCGAAAGCGGTAAATAGGAATGAAAGACAAGACTATGAAGCACGATTGCCGCTAAGATAAGCCCAGTAGGGGCACGGGAAAAAATAATCCCCGCCAATAGCAGCGTATTGAAACAAAAAATATATAGAAAAGGCGCAGGAATTATTTGCCACGGCGTGGTTGCCGAGGAATCACCGCCGTTTACAGCCAAAACACCCACAGCGATAGCCGAGCCAACTATAAATAGGCCGAAAAGCCCTAATTCTCTTTTGGAAAGACGTATATTCATACAGGTAGGAAAAGTATAACATCGCGCCGTCAAAATTGAAACGCGGAGCCGGTTTTATCCCCTTGCTGTCCCCTGCCGCTTTAGGTACTATACGTGAGCTTTATGACCACGAGCAGTATTGAAAAAATCCCCCCTCAGAGCCTGGAAGCAGAAATGTCTTTTTTAGGTTCAGTTTTGATTGATAAAGACGCCATGTTGAAAGTGGCTGATTTGGTGGGGCCAGAGGATTTTTATAAAGATAGTCACGGCAAAATTTTTGAAACCATTCTGGAATTATACGGCCGCAATGAACCGGTTGATTTACTCACGCTCAGCAATCGGCTCAACGAAAAAGGTTGGTTGGAATCCGTCGGCGGGCGCACGTACCTCGCCGGTCTTACCAACACCGTACCAACCGCATCAAACATTGTGCACTACGCCACGATCGTGCACCGCAAAGCCACCCGGCGGCGATTATTATCGGCTTCGCACGAGATTAGCCGACTATCATACGCCGAAGAGATGGAAGATATCGAAAAACTACTCGACGAGGCGCAGCGTAATTTATTTGGCGTCTCGCAAATTTACTTTAAACAGGCTTTCACGCCGATTCACGTGGTTTTGAATGAAGCCTTTGAACGTATCGATGAATTACACAAAAATCGAGGACAAATGCGAGGGGTGCCCACGGGTTTTAACCAACTGGATAATCTGTTGGCAGGATTACAAAAATCAGACCTGGTTATTATCGCGGCCCGGCCGAGCGTGGGCAAGACTTCATTTGTCCTCGATATTATCCGCCACGTTGCCACGCGCCAAAAAGTGCCGGTTGGTATGTTTTCTTTGGAAATGAGCAAGGAACAACTGGTCGACCGCATGCTTTGTTCGGAAGCGAATATTGATTTATGGCGAATGCGCACCGGGCGGTTATCGGACCGCCCCGAAGACGACGACTTCCCCCGGCTCGGGCACGCGATTGGCGTGCTGTCGGAAGCGCCGATTTTTATCGATGACACGGCCAACGTAAACATTATGCAGATTCGTACTAAAGCGCGCCGATTGCAGGCTGAGCATGGCCTGGGGCTGATTGTGATTGACTACTTGCAGCTTATGGAATCGCGTGGCACTAGTGAAAACCGGGTTCAAGAAGTGGCCGAAATTACCCGTGGCTTGAAAAGCATTGCCCGTGAACTGAATATTCCGGTGGTGGCCTTATCGCAGTTGTCGCGCGTGGTGGAACAAAGCAAACCGGCTATCCCCAAATTATCTCATCTGCGTGAATCTGGTTCTATCGAACAGGATGCTGATGTGGTGATGTTTATTTACCGCAAAGCAGCCGACCGCAACTACCGCATGGAAGATATCCCACCCGATGAACGAAACGTAGCTGAAATCCATATTGCCAAACATAGGAACGGCCCCACCGGGGTGGTGAAAACAGCCTTTGTAGAAACGATGGCCTCATTTAGAAATCTGGAAACTCACTACCAAGGCGGTAGTAACGCAGCCAGCGCACCGGGCGGAGCGCCAACGCTGAAGCCAAAATCGGCGTTTGTGAAACAAAATAATAATTCTCCAGAATATTAATAAACTCATTGCAAAATTGTCATTCCCGCGAAAGCGGGAATCCAATCGTAGCGTATAGTGTGTTTTCCCGCTTTCGCGGGAATGACACGAATTGATTTTGACCTGACCTGAATTTACTTACTTAACTTTTTTATATGTCAATGATCGGCAAACTCAAGCAATTTAAAGATTTGCGCGAACAGGGTAAAAAAATTCAAAACGCTCTCTCGGGCGAAAGTGTTTCAGTGCGGGCGGCTGGTGATAAAATTTTATTAACGATGGACGGCAGCCTGGCGTTGACCGGAGTGGCGATTGACGACGAATTATTATCGCCAGACAAAAAAGAAAAGCTGCAAGAAGGCTTAAAAGAGGCCCACAAAGAAGCGCTTAAAAAAATGCAGCGCATTATGGCAACCAAAATGCAGGAAATGGGTGGGCTGAACTTGCCAGGAATGACTTCTTAAAACGAACTATGTACTCCCCGGCGATAAACAAGCTGATTGAGGAATTACGCCGGTTGCCCACGGTAGGCCAGCATACGGCTGAACGTTTTGTTTTTCATTGGCTTAAATCAGGCAAAAAAGAAGTGGGCCAGTTGGCGCTGGGACTTAAAAACCTGATGGAAAAAATTAAAAGCTGCGGCCAATGCTGGAATTTTGCCGAAACGAACCCCTGCTTTATTTGCGCGGAGAAAACCCGTGACCAACGAATGATTTGCGTGGTCGGGAACGTACCAAACTTAGCAGCAATTGAACAAACAAGGCAATTCCGCGGAGTCTACCACGTGCTGCGCGGCGTGCTTGACGCCAGCGAACCCGAAAGCCTGCTGGAAACAAAAATCCCCGAATTGCGCGCACGGGTTGAGAAACTGGTAGCAGCCGCCCCCCAGCAACCATTGGAAATTATCCTGGCCCTAAACCCGGATATGCCGGGCGAAACAACGATGTTGTATTTGGAGCAACAATTAAAGGCCCAATTCCCTGGGTGTCGAATCACCCGCTTGGCGCGCGGGTTGCCGATGGGCAGCGATATTAGCTATGCCGATGAAATTACCCTTGGCAGCGCGCTGAAAGGCCGGACTGAACGATAAAAATGTAACTCAACTAAAAACCCGCCTTTTGGCGGGTTTTTTGTTTACATGATTTCTACTTCGGTGTAGCGCTGGCGTTGGCCATGTACTTTGTGGTAACGGATTTTGCGTTTGAATTTTTCAACGCGGATAGTCCGACCCTTGCCCTGCTTGATGATTTTACCTTTAACAATAATACCTTCAAGATAGGGGGTGCCGAAGTCTATTTTTTTGCCGTCATCACTGGCGGTAAGAAGGACCTTATCAAAAATAGCGGTTTCACCAACTTCACCTGGTAATTTTTCTACTTTTAACTTAGCTCCGGTCTGAACCAGATATTGTTTGCCTCCAGTGGCAATAACTGCACGCATAAACATAGATAAAACAAGAATGAAACCATTCTACAGAACCCGAACGATTTTGTCAACGACCCGGGGTGTTAATACCCAGCAAGGTCTAGGGAATCCCCTATTTTTAAGCCGTATTTTTGAGCGCTCCCGGAGCGAAGCTCAAGGATCAGATTGGCTGGTGAGCGCGGCTGATAGAGCCGTAGTTGCTCCTCGGGAACCCCGGTCTCGACGCCGGTATTATGTGCAATATCAACGATTTTTCCTTCGTAAATCCACACCATATCTAATGCGAACTCCATATCACGCATTACTAGGGGGTACTGCCCGGGCCTTGGAAAAACGAATAACATTCCGGCATACGGATCTAGGCTCGCGCGGCCGCTCAAACCTTTAAAATGTTCTGCCTGAGTACGGGCTACCAAGAGCGGCAGCGACTGGCCGCTCATAATTAAGCGCGCTTCGGAGCGGTTGGCAAAACTGGCGTACGCACAGAGCGCCCCCGAAACAAGTCCCAACACGCTTGCCAAGGCGAGGAGCGCGCATACCGGCATCGGCAGTTTCCACTTAGCAAGGTTTTTCATAACACTATCGCCTGGTCGGTCGCCGAGCCAACCAGAAACCCACCAACAACATCAGCACCGCCAAAAAGCCCAGGGTAAGAAGTTTAAACGCGCTCTGCAAAAAAAGAGTAGTGATACCGAATAAAAATGCTAACGCGTATAATAATAGCACGGTGGAACGTTCGCTAAAACCAGCATCAAGCAAACGAAAGTGCAGGTGCTCGCGATCGCCCTGGAACACCGACCGGCCTAGCCAGGCCCGCCGCACAATGACGCGCAAAAAATCCAAAATGGGCACCGCCATTACCAGTAAGGTGGTGGCAATTTTACCACCCGAAATCACAGCCAACAAACCAAGCAAAAAACCGACTAATAAACTACCCGCTTCGCCCAAAAAAATACGGGCGGGGTGGAAATTGAAAAGTAAAAATCCTGCCAAGACGCCAGCCAACGCGAGCGCCAATAATCCAACTTCGGGCTGGTGAAATTTTTTGGTCATGGTGAGAAAAAAAATCATCAGCGTACCAACCAGCGCAATGCCAGTCGCCAGGCCATCCAAACCATCGAGCACTTTGGTGGTATACATCATGCCCATTAACCACATAAATACTAACCCGTCGCCAAGCAACGCGATGGTGCCCAACGGTCCCAGAGACAACTTCCAGCCGCCGAGGTTAATCACTCCCCCAAAGGGGTTGGTAATTTTATCGAGCCCGACACCAGCGGCGAGGGTGATAAGCACGGCCAACGCCCCGGCAGCCAGCCGAATCCAAGGCGACAACGAGCGCCAATCATCAATGATGCCAACTACCAACAGGGCAATGCTCCCCATAAAAGCGCCAAGCAGACTATGGCGCAACAGCGGACTCGGCAAACTGCCGGTTTGGGCCAGTATCAAAACAATTAACCAAAAAGCGCCAAAAATGGCCACGCCACCAAGCAGCGGTCGACCATTGGTGTGTAGCTTACGTTGTCCATCGGGCCAATCCACGACCTCGAGCCGCAAAGCGATGCGCCGCACAACAAGCGTGAAGATAATAGACGCGGCCAGCGCTGAAAAAAAAATAATTGACCAATGATTCATAGCATTTATGAAACTACTCGACAGTAATTTTACCTTCATCTCCAATCACCACCGTATCACGCCGCTTTAATTTTTGCGCTAAAAGCAGATCGGCTAATTTGTTCTCTACTGTTTCTTGTACCGCTCGGCGCAGCGGGCGAGCTCCGAATTCAGGATCAAAACCAATCCGCGCTAAAAAGTCGAGAGCGGCTTCTTCAACCCGTAACTCAATACCTTTGGGGGCCAGTTCTTTGCCAACACCTTTAAGTAATAGACCGGCGATTTTTTTGATATCCTCCAGTTTCAACGGCCTGAATAAAATTACCGCATCAAAACGGTTAATAAACTCTGGGCGGAAATATTGCTTTAATTCTTCGTGTAATAAATGTTCTTTAATTACCGCTTCAGACACCCCTTGCTTGAGTTGTTCGCTCACATAACCAGTACCAGCATTGCTGGTGGCAACAAGCATAATATTGGTGCAATCAACCGTACGCCCGGTGCTATCGGTGAGGCGACCATCGTCCATAACCTGCAAAAAGAGGTTAAGGACGTCTTTATCGGATTTTTCTAATTCATCGAGGAGTACTAAGGCGAAGGGATGCGCCCGGAGAGCTTCGGTGAGCGCGCCGCTACCGCTTTGCCCTGGCACGCCGATTAGCCGATGGATAGCCGAGGTGTCCTGGTATTCGCTCATGTCCAGGCGAATCATTTGGCGCTCTCCGCCAAAATACACTTCGGCGATAGTTTTGACGAGCTCGGTTTTACCCACGCCCGTTGGCCCCAAAAACAGCAAGCTTGCCACGGGCCGGGAGCCCGAGCGCAACTCGGCCCGCGCGCGACGCAGAGCGCTGGCTACGGCCGAAACGGCTTCTTCTTGGCCAATGACCCGGGTATGCAAAGCTTCTTCCAGGCGCAATAATTTGCCGGATTCATCGGTGGACACGGCGGTGAGCGGAATTTTGGTTTTACCGGCTACCACGGCGGAAACCTCGTCGGCGGTAACCAATGAATTCTTGCCGCTCCTCTGCCGAGCAACTAGGGCTGCTTCACTCATTATTTCTAACCCACTGCCTGGCAAACAAGCTTCCTGAATAAACCGACCAGCCAATCGGACAATTTGCTCCAGCGCGTCGTACGAAAAAAATACCTGATGACGATATTCAATTTCGGGCACGCGGGATTCCAACACCTGCAGGGCCTGATCAGGCGTCATTTGAGCAATTTCGATTTTAGTAAAATGCGTGCCGAGCGCGGAACGCGAAATTGAACGCGAATACTCTTCGGGAGTGGTGGTGGCCAGCGCCACTACCCCCGCGCTACCAAGATATTCAGCCAGGCTGCCAGCAACATCTAAACTACTACCCGATCCGCCAGCTGATACGCCGATTAATTCATGCAGCTCGGGAATAAACAACACAATATTTCCCGCGCGCGAGGCCTCGGCCATGAGCGCGCTTAATCGCTCCACCGCCCCGCTGGCATCTGTCCCCGCCAGGAGCGCGGGTATGCTGATTTCTACGAGCCGCTTATCGCTCAACCGCTCCGGAACATCGCCCGCGATCATGCGCTCAACAAGCCCATAGACAATACTCTTACGCCCGCTCCCTCGCTCGCCCACTAATAACAGATTTTTTTCCTGCCCCTGCGCAATCCGAAATACCTCTGATAGTTCGTTATCGCGAGCTAAACACAAGGGTAGGCGGCCCTGACCGGATTGCCGTGTTAAATCGGTACTAAAATGGTCCAACAGTGGTGTGGCCACGGCCGTAAGCGCCCGATCAAGCCCGCTCTTCGGGCGCAGATGCAAGCCTGAACGGAAATGTTGGGCGTTTTCGGATAAGCGTTCCTGAACACGCCCCCATTCTAATACATTTTGCAGCTTATGTTGATCAATCGCGGCATCGGCCAAAATTTCCTGTACCACGGGCGAACGGCCAGCGGCTTCGACGATTAAATCAATAGCGCTCACGCTGCTTTCGCGACCCGCGAATGAGCTTTCATACGCGGCAAACAATGTTTCATATAATTCCAACGCCAACCCGGGCGGCGTGGCCGACGAGCCAGGGTTTTGATTAAAAACTTCCTGGAGATTTTTTTGGATATCCTTGGGCAGTACTGCCAAACGAATAAAGACGCTTTTTACCCGCGGAACATTCAACAGAGCATGGAATAATTCAGCCGGGGTAAAAGCGCTTTTTTTCTGATGCTGGGCCAAGCTGTAGCCTTCTTCAATCGCCCGAAGCGCTTCGGACGAAAACGCCGCGGCAATATTACGGCGTTTTTTGGGTGCATAGTTTTTGAGCAACGCCTCCCACGCAGGCGCGGCGAGCGCGGGCAACTCCGCAACAGCTATCACGCCATCAAAATTATGCATTTCGGGAATAGCGGGTTGGCGGCGATTTTTGATTAAAATATACCAAGCGAAGCAGAACGCGGCGATAGCTAACCAAAAAAAGAACCGGGCTTTGGGCAAAAGCAACGGCGAAAGCACCAGTTTATCTAGTTGCACATGCTGAGCCGCGCTTTGATCAAGCGCAGCGCTGCTGGCAGCCAGGAGCAAGGCCACGCCAAGTAGCATAGCGGATACCGCCGCCACCCGATAAAAAATTGCCCGGGCACGACGCAATAAAATCTCACCGCCGTACAAGGGATACGACCAGAATAAAAGCTGGCCCCGTTTTTCTAAACCAACACCATGACCAGCGCAGGCGCGGCACCGGCGGCCGTTTACTTGCCCAAAGGTGGCGCAATCGGCGCAGGGAGCAAGCGGCAACAGGCCTTTTTCTGGTGGGAGCATACACTTCGGTAATAACAGTTTACTTCAAACTAAATAGAGGGCTCGAGGCTGCTTGATAAATTCCGAGAAGGCAAATAATGGGCAACGCGAGCCAGACCAAAAAAATACCCATGCAAAGCGCCGCCCAGATAGCCAATACGATCCCGCGTACCACCCCCTGCACCAGGCGCATACCAAAACTAATCAAACGGCCTTGCCAGTCACGCTGGCCGTACATGGGCACGAATAGATTCTTAAACCATAAGCCGGGCGATAGAGCTTGATTACCAAGCGTTAAAAGCCCTAGGCATTTTTTACCCCAATACAAAATTCCCCCGCTATACCACCATAGCGGGAAATAAAATAAATCGACTATACCTTGGCTGGCTAAGCGACCGATGAGGGCCCAAACCATACTCATTTTGACTCTACTAAAAACCGCCGACAAGCGACGGTATTAGTATAACATATTTTAGGTCAGCCAAAAATGTTATTTTTTGGCCACGGTTTTGGGCACGGCGACCAGCTGGTATTTAATGTCCGAAGCTGGCACCATCCGCATTCCGGCCAGACGCTGCTGAATACTCGATAGCGACCGTTGTTCGATAACGGCAATTTCTAATTTTTGATTTTCGGCAATCAAATTGGCGGTGGTTTTTTCTAGCTCCTGAATTTGGTAACCGGTGGCCGAGGCTTGGCTCAAACTACCAATATACAAAACACTGATGAGCACCACCACTACCGACAGCGTCACGCGCAAACGCACGCTTTCCAACCAGGCAGGAAATTTAAGCAGATAAAAAAACTGCGCCAGGTTTCGGAATTGAGCATTAAAGCGACGTTGCAGCGACATACCGATTAAAAGCGAGATTGGATGAATTAAATATTTATTTTATTTTTTCAGCGACCCGGAGCTTGGCGCTGCGCGCGCGGGGATTTTTAGCTAATTCTTGGGCGGTAGCCATAACAGGGCGCGGGGTAACTTCTTTTAATGATTGTTCTAGTTTGAAAAACTGTTTGACGATGCGATCTTCCAGAGAATGAAAGCTGATCACCGCCAGCCGCCCACCGGGCTTGAGCGCGGCAACGGCCTGGGGCAAGGCTGCTTTTAAGACCCCCAACTCGTCGTTCACGACGATCCGCAAGGCCTGAAAGGTGCGCGTTGCTGGGTGAATTCCCCCGATCCACGGTACTTCTTTGGCGCTGCGTAATTTTTCTCGGTAAACCTGCAAAATTATTTCGACTAATTCACTCGTTTTTTCAAATGGTTTTTGTTTGCGGGCAGCAATAATACCCGCCACAATCTGCTCGCCGAGCGGATCTTCGCCGTAGCGGCGCAATATACTGGCTAACTCCGCGGGGCTGGAATCGTTTAAAAGTTCAGCTGCGGTGTGCTTAGCGCTCGGGCCGTAGCGCATATCCAGTGGTTCATTGGATTCAAAGCTGAATCCTCTGCCTCGATCCTGGAATTGTGGACTGGACCAACCCAGATCAAACAAAATGGCGTTCGCTGAGGGGAACCGCGCTTCGGCAATAGCGTGCGCTAGTTCAGAAAAATTACTGTGGGCAAATGATACCCGGCCTTCGAATCGATATAAAAAGCGTTTGGCACGCAAAATGGCTTCGATGTCGGCATCGATACCCAACAATTGACCGTTGGGTGAATTGGCTTCGAGGAGGGCTTCGCTATGCCCGGCATCGCCGAGCGTGGCATCTATAACAGCATCCCCCGGACCAATGACGAGGAGACGTACTGTTTCCTCTATAAGTACGGGCAGATGACGATCCATAGAAACCAGCTTTATCAGACGCCGAGTTCGGCCATGCGTTCGGCGATCGCCGAACTTTCTGCTTCGGTAGCACTTTTGTAGCGCGCCCATTCAACAGCGTCCCACATTTCGAGCCGGTTATAGAGACCGGCCACCACGACATTTTTCCCGAGCTTAGCAAAGCTACGCAAATACTCCGGAATCACCGCGCGTCCCTGAGCATCGATATCGAGTTCCATGGCTCCAGCCAGCATCAGGCGAGCAAACGCCCGGCTGTTGGCCTGTGCCAGTGGCAAGGCGGCCAATTTCTCGGCGAGCTTTTCCCACTCGGCCTTGGTGTAGAGAAACAGGCAGTTATCGATACCGCGAGTGACCACCGCGCCTTTTTTGAGCGCGGCGCGAAATTTAACCGGGATTGCTACCCGGCCTTTGTCGTCGAGATTGTGGTTGTATTCACCGATGAACATAGTGGCGGTTGGTGGAGACAGGTTTTATAGAAAGACAAGCATTGCTTCTATAATTATTTAATTCACCACTCTTCACCACTAGACCCCATTCTATACCACTTAGAAACACCCGTCAACACTTACCACCTTTTACAACGATCCCCTTATTTTGGCTTAAATAAAATAAAAAAATCGCCGGTTGGCGATGTTGTTTAGTTATGCACAGGCGCCTATTTACACATACCCCTTAACGGCATACTCATAATTTGTCATTCCCGCGAAAGCGGGAATCTAATCATGGTAAGCCAAAAACGTGAGTGTCTGGATTCCCGCTTTCGCGGGAATGACAAATGTGAAAACCCTAAATAAGTTCACTCAAATAAACAAGTCTTTCCAAACACCGCTGCTTCAGCCGCAACACCGTTGGCGCCAAGCCGTTTAATCAGCGCCGCGCAAGCAGCCGGATCGCCATGATTAAGGATCACCTGGCGCGGAGCCGTTTTGCCCCCCGTAATCCAGTTGGCGAGCTTATCCTGATCGCCATGAGCCGAAAGCGCGCCGATCATTTTCACCTGACAGCGCACTTTTACTCGCTCGCCCATTATCTCTACAGGTGATTCACCTTCAAGCAGTCGTCGGCCGAGCGTGCCGACCGATTGGTAGCCGGTTAACAGAAGCGTGCTTTGTTCGTCGGACAAATAGCGCAGCGCGTGATGCAAAATACGCCCACCGGTGAGCATGCCCGCGCCAGCAATAATGATTTTTTGCCCGCGCACTTGGTTGATCCGTTTGGATTCTTCGCGGGTGTAGGTAAGATTTAAACTTGGAAATTTAAAAATATCATCTCCAGCCATAACACATTCCTTCGCGGCAGCGTCGTAGTAGCGCGGGTAATTCCGGTAGACCCGCAGCGCATCAATCGCCAGCGGACTATCCACAAAAATCGGTACGTGCGGAAAATCCCGGCTATGTTCAATCATTTCATTGAGCTCGTAGAGCAGCTCCTGGGCACGTTCAAGCGAAAACGAAGCGACCAAAATGCTGCCTCCCCGCTGGAGGCCGGCTGTTATGGCTTCACGCAAAATGCGCAAACGTTCGCTTGACGGTTCATGTTTACGATCACCGTAGGTTGATTCACAAACCAACACATCTAACCCAGCGGGGAGCGGCTCGGTATCACGCAAAATGGGCACATCTTCGTTGCCAACATCACCCGAAAATACCAAGTGCTTACCCCCCGCTTTGATTTCCACAAACGCGGAACCAAAAATATGTCCTTCATCATACAGGCAGGCGCTGAAATCCGCCGCGGGAATACCGGGAATTATTATATTCTCGTGATACTCCACTCGCTTAAAAAGTTCGGCGGCTTGGTCAACATCGCTTTGTTTGTAGGTAATCGGGCGGCCAAATTTTTGGTGATCGTAGTGCATGATTCCGGCGGCGTCGGCCATGATGAGGGCAGCCAAATCTGCGGTGGGGGCGGTAGCGTAAATTGGGCCGGTAAAACCGCTTTTTACTAATAAAGGCAGGCGCCCCACATGATCAAGATGGGCGTGGGTAACAAAAACAGCCGTTAATTCAGCGGGATCAAAGCCGAGTGGCTGTTCGTTTTTTTGTTCGTGTTCATGGCCACCCTGGAACATGCCACAATCTACCAAAAATTTTTTGCCCTGGCTTTCAAGCAGGCTACACGAGCCGGTAACTTCACCGGCAGCTCCCCAAAAAGTGAGTTTCATATAACAATCATTAAATCATACTTTTCTCCCGCCAGCAATTATAGCGGCTGTTCAAAAGGAACTAAAATTGATATACTGAGCTTGTTTTTAGCTTCATTTTTGTTATGCGCACCAGGCCTAATCCGATTGATCGGATAGAAATTATTGAGCCGCCGTTGGAAGAACTCACCAAGCGCCGATCTAGCTTTTGGGCCACCTGCCTCGCCGGGGCTGGTTGTTTGGGTTTACTGATCGTTCTTGGCTTTGTCGGGGTGCGTTTTTTGGTTGGCCCGGGACCAAGCGTGATTAAAGTGCTCCCAGAATCATTCCCCAAGACAATTCCGATTTACGACAAAGAAAATATTGAACGCATTACTCTTATTCCTAGCCGCTATAAAAATCGTGGACTGCGCATTGCGGGGGTAATTCCCAAAATCATTCTTTCTCCCCTCTTACCCAAAGAAACGAACGAAGGCGGCGTCAAACAAACATCCGGGCCGTTCTCCGCGATAGGCAGCTGGCTGGGCCAGGCAGCCAAAGATGCAGAAAATCAACACGATACATTGCAAATAGAATGGACGGCGCTGACTGCTGACCCCGGATTTGTTATTTCGTATTATAAAAATGAGCTCCGCAAGCAATCGTTCCGCATTACCGAGGAAACCACCGGCGATGAACTGCACCAGTTTTCATTTACCGGCGCAGGAGATATCAGCGGCTCACTCTATGTACAAATCACCAAAGGGAAAAGCAGCGGGACAGATTACATGACGCTCACCGTCAATGTTCCCGCACAAAAAACAAAATGATTATTTTGTATAGTTTAAGACAAAACTTCTTTTGTGTTTCGTTTCTTGAATAGCACAACTTCTTCGGTAACGACTTCGGCCGTGATAATTTCGGTGGCGACGCTGGCCAGCCGGGCCGTAGGCATTGCCCGGGACCGGATTCTAGCCCACGCGTTTGGCGCCGGGCCTGTTTTGGACGCCTATTATGCCGCGTTTAAAATTCCCGATCTGATTTATAACTTACTCATCGTCGGGGCACTCACGGCGGGATTTATTCCGGTTTTTACTAAGCTACTTACGGAACGAGACGACCGTAAACGAGCTTTTGGCCTGGCAAATAATTTCATCACGATTATCGGGGTATCCTTGGCGGTAATTGGCGCGCTGGGGGCGCTAAGCGCACCATTGCTCAGCCGGCTGATAGCGCCGGGCTTCGCCGGCGAGCGCTTTACCTGGCTTGTTTCGTTCATGCGAGTGATGTTCTTATCCCCCTTCTTACTGGGCATATCCATGGTGCTCGGCGGTATTTTACAATCACTCCGGCAATTTGTGTTGTATTCAATCGCGCCGGTTTTTTACAATGTCGGGATTATTATCGGAGCGCTTTTTTTAACGCCCCGTCTAGGCGCGATCGGCCTGGCTTGGGGCGTAGTGCTGGGCGCTTTTCTGCACCTGCTGGTACAAATGCTTGGCGCATACCAAAATGAATACCACTGGCGCTGGCGATTTGACACCGCCGACAGCAATACAAGACGGGTGGCAAAATTAATGGCTCCACGCACAATTGGTTTGGCGGTAAGCCAATTGAACCTGGTGATTTTGACTATACTGGCCTCATTTTTGCCATCTGGCAGCGTGGCGGTCTATAACTTTGCCTCCAATTTACAGGCCGTGCCGATAGGGCTGATCGGTATCCCCTTCGCTTTGGCAGTCTTTCCCCTGCTTTCTGAAGCAGCAGGCCGGAGTGATACTAAAGAATTTGTTACCCAAGCTAGCGCGGCACTCCGACAAATTTTGTTTTTAATTTTGCCGGCAACGGTCCTTTTGCTCTTGCTCAGAGCGCAAGTTATTCGAGTCGTGCTTGGTAGCGGCGCGTTTGATTGGGCCGCCACTATCGCGACTGCCGACGCTTTAGCCTTATTTACGCTTAGTTTGTTTGCTCAAGCCACGATCCCCTTGCTGGCGCGCGGGTTTTACGCGCTCAACAACACCTCGACGCCGTTGGTCATCGGGGTATTGAGCGAATTGGTAACAATTATTTCTGCTTTATCTTTAATGAAATATTTAGGCGTCGCGGGCTTGGCTTTGGCCAGCTCGGTAGGGGCGGTTTTGAACGCGGTCTTATTATTTATTTTTTTGCGCCAAAAATTAGGCGGCTTTGAGGATGAAGCGGTTTTTCGCCTGGCCGCCAAGGCATTCTTTGCGGCGCTCTTAATGGCCTGCGCGATACAGCTGACTAAATACCCAGCCGCGGCCGTGGTCGACCAACAACGCTTTTGGGGTATCTTGCTGCACGGGGCGATTTCTGGTACGGTAGGCATCCTAGTCTACGGGGCTGCCTGCTATGTTTTACGGGTTCAAGAAATGATGCAGTTCAGCCAGGCGGTGAAAAAACACTGGTTTCGGCTCTGGCGAATGCCTATCGGGATTGATGAAGCAAAAAAATTATAACGTACCCCCATGCCAAGTACCGAACATATCAGAAATTTTTGTATTATCGCCCACATCGATCACGGCAAATCCACGCTGGCTGATCGTTTTTTAGAATTGACCCACACTGTTTCGGAACGCGAAATGAAAAGCCAACTGCTGGATTCCATGGATCTGGAACGGGAACGCGGCATTACCATTAAACTAACGCCGGTGCGCATGCGCTACACGCACAACGGCCAGGAATTTGAAATGAACTTGATTGATACTCCTGGTCACGTGGATTTTAACTACGAGGTGTCGCGCTCGCTCGCGGCCGTGGAAGGCGCAATTTTGTTGGTTGACGCGACCCAGGGAGTACAGGCCCAGACAATCGGGAATCTGTATCTGGCGTTAGAACAAAACCTGAAAATTATTCCGGTGATCAATAAGATTGATCTGCCGATTGCGGACGTTCCGAAAACCACCGCTGAAATTATTCATTTACTTGGTTGTGAACCGGAAGAAATCCTTTTGGCCTCTGGCAAAAGCGGGCAGGGCGTGCGCGAAATCCTCGACACAGTCATTGAACGCATCTCCCCGCCCCGTGACCATTCGGACCGACCGGCTCGGGCGTTGATTTTTGACTCTTCTTTTAACGAATACAAGGGGGTAGTAGCTTCGGTACGCATGGTAGACGGCCAGATGAAAAAGGGCAATAAAATTTTTTTGATGAGCACGCAAACCCCAGCCGAAGCATTGGAGGTGGGATTTTACGTGCCGAAATTTAAAACGGCTGAAACGCTTTTAAATGGCGAGATTGGTTATGTCGTCACCGGCTTGAAAGAAGTTCGGGATTGCCGCGTGGGCGACACCATTACGCTGCTCGGGGCGGATAAGCAATCTGGCCTCGCCGCCGAACCGCTGCCAGGTTATAAAGAAGTTAAACCGATGGTCTACGCGGGTATTTTTCCTAAAGAAGGCGATGCCTACGAAGAATTACGCGACGCAATCGACAAATTAAAATTGAGCGATTCGGCATTGGTATACGAAGCCGAACATTCCCAGGCGCTGGGATTTGGTTTTCGCTGTGGTTTTTTGGGGATGTTGCACCTGGATATTTTCCAGGAACGCCTCAAGCGCGAACACGCGCTGGAAGTGGTGATTACGGTGCCAAGCGTGGCCTATCGGATCACCACTACCAGCGGTGAAACTACTTTTATAAAAAGCCCTCAGGAAATGCCGGAAATGGGCAAAATTGCCGACGTGCAGGAACCGATCATGAAGGTGGATATTATTACCCCCAAAGATTACGTGGGCGGGGTAATGGCCCTAGTATCGGAACGCCGCGGCCGTTACCTGACGACTGAGTATTTAAGCAGCGGAGTTGACCAACGGGCGCTGCTGCACTACGAGCTGCCGCTCGCCTCGCTGATCACGGATTTTTATGATAAACTGAAAACAGCCACCTCGGGATATGCTTCGCTGAATTACGAAATTAAAAACTACGAAGCAACTAAAATAGTTAAATTGGATATTTTGGTAGCCGAAGAGCCAGTAGAAGCGCTGTCCACCCTAGTTTGGAGCGAGGAGGCTTTTAAAATCGGCAAAAAAATCGTCGAATCACTCAAGGAATCTCTCCCCCGCCAACAATTTGAGCTTAAAATACAGGCGGCGGTAGGCGGCAAAGTGATAGCGGCCGAGCGGTTGAGCGCCTTGCGCAAGGATGTATTGGCGAAAATGAGCGGCGGCGACTATACCCGCAAAATGAAGCTGCTGCAGAAACAAAAAAAAGGCAAGCAGCGGATGAAAAGCCACGGCAAGGTGGACATTCCAAGCGAAACCTATCTGGCCGTGTTGAAGCGATAGCCTATGAAACATAAAACCATCAAACAGCTCTGGGTATTTTTTTCGATCATCATGATTTTGGCGATGATTGGTTTTACGGTTTTGCCGGCGTTTCAATAAACCACGTTTTACAATGAAAATTCTTCGCCGCTACCAACTGGATATTATTTTTTTGTTCTTCGCGTTTGGGGTTATTTTGCGCGTTGCTCTTTTAACATTACAGGGGCTTGGAATTGACCCTCATCGGGTAGAATGGTATGTAGCCGCGCCGCTTATTGCTTTATACGGCGCGTACTTGTGGGAGATTCGTAACCGTATTAGTATCTCCGACCGACGGCAACTAACCGGCAAAAGCCTGATTTACTGGATAACTCTCGGTATTATCGTGAGCGTGAATTACGCTGAACCTTTGGCCGTTAACGAGTACTGGTCAATGGATTTATTGCTGCTCTTGTTTACCTTATTCTTAGCCGATTCGTACTGGGATTTTAAAAAATTGCGTTTGCGGAATTTGTTTAAGAGCGAATTGCGTACTACTGAATTATGAAAAAATGGAATATCTCCCCTCCCCCGCCGGATTCCTTTTTAAGCGATCATCCTGAATTACCCCCGATTGTAGCCCGGCTGCTGTGGAATCGTAAATTAGACACGCAAGAAAAAATTGATGAATTTTTAAACCCGGATTACTCGCAGGATCTGCACGATCCTTTTTTATTCCAAGACATGGTTAAGGCGGTTGAGCTGATTACGAACACCATTGCCGCTGGTGAAAAAATTACGGTTCATGGCGATTATGATGCCGACGGTGTCTGCGCGGCCGTGGTTTTGATCACCACACTTAAAAAAATAGGCGCTCCGGAGGTGGGCGTTTTCTTGCCACATCGCGAAACGGATGGGTACGGATTGAACCTGAACACGGTACGATTATTAAAAGAAAATGGCACATCGTTAATCATTACTTGTGATTGCGGCATCAGCAACACGGCTGAGGTGGCCCTGGCCAAAGAGCTGGGACTGAGGGTGATTATTACCGATCATCACGCTATGCCGGCACAATTCCCCCCGGCCGACGCGATCATTCATCCGCTCGTGCCAGGTGAAACATACCCCGACAAAGGCCTAGCCGGCGGTGGGGTAGCTTTTAAACTGGCCCAAGCGCTTTTACAGACTCATCACAAAACAAACTCCGTTTTACCAGACGGACAGACCCACGAAGGGTTTGAAAAATGGCTACTCGATCTGGTGGCAATTTCTACTGTGGGCGATATGGTGCCACTGATTGGTGAATCACGCACGCTGGTTCGCTACGGATTGACGGTGCTGAATAAAACCAAAAATTTGGGACTGCGCAAGCTGCTTTCGGGCGCGGGCATTGCCGACGAGCAAGGCCGCGCCAAAAAAAGCGCTTTTGACGCGCGGACAATTGGTTTTCAGATCGCGCCCCGGATTAACGCGGCCGGGCGCATGGATCACGCCAACGTGGCCCTCGCTCTGCTGACCGCGGCCACCGAGCAAGAAGCCGAGGATTTAGCCGCTCAGTTGCAGCAAAACAATACCGACCGGCAAAAATTAACCGAACAATTGGTGAAGCAGGCACGGGCACAAATAAAAGGAACCGAACAAGAAAAAAACCCTATTTTATTCGTGCTGGGCGAAGGTTGGAGCACCGGCATACTCGGGTTGATCGCCAGCCGACTGAAAGATGAATTTTATAAACCGATTTTGGCGATGGGTTTGAATAAAGGGGTCATCACGGGCTCGGGGCGCAGTATTAAAGAATTTAATCTTATCAAGGCACTACAAAGCATGCCGGAATTTTTCTTAAAATTCGGTGGGCACCCACAAGCTTGCGGATTTTCTCTCAGAAGTCCGGAGCTGCTTGAAGATTTTAAAGCCGCGCTGACGCAAAAAACGGCCGAGGGTGTGGTGGATGTTGATTTGACCCCCCAAATAAACGTGGATGCCGAAGTAACCCTGGAAGAAATTAACTGGAAATTATTTGATTTGCTCCAAAAATTTGAGCCATTTGGACAAGCCAACGAAGAACCTTGCTACGCGGCCTATGGATTAACAGTGGTCGCAATTGAGCCGGTAGGCCAAGATGGCAAACATTTGCGCTTATTACTTAAACACAATTCCCACACCGTGCGTAAAACTATTGGATTTGGCCTGGGAGACGTGAATCGCCACCCTGAAAATTGGCGAGAGATGCTTAAGCCGGGAGATAAGATAGACTTAGTGTTTACGGTCGGGGTAAACGAATGGAACGGGAACCGGGAATTACAACTGACCGTAGAAGATTTGCGGTCTGCCGTTGAAACCGCAACGCCAAGCATTTGAAAGCTCAACGCGTGATAGATTAAAAAATAATCCCTTTTGTCGGGATTATTTTTTATTGAGCTATTCCGCTTCTGATTGCAATTCTTTTTCCAATTTATGCCAACGCTTTTTGAGTTCTTTGACGAGCATGGCTTTCATATCCATGGCCAGTTCTTTTTTACGGCCGTACTCTTCCACAGCCCGTTCTACCAAAGCGTCATACATTTCTTCGGTCGGGCCTTCTAGTTGTTTCAGGCTAGCTTTAATTTCGCTGTAGAGCGGTTCTAAATGAGCCATCAGTTTGACCCGCAATTCCTTACCTTTGGGGGTAAGATTGAGCCATACAAGGCCGGCTCCCACCAGGCCTCCGAGTAATAATCCTTTATTAAAACGTCCCATAGCTAATAAATTATACGCGTGAATAAGCCTGAATCGTTGCGGTATAAAGCAATTTTTTAAGAGATTCTGTATTTGTTTCGACTCTTAGTAGTTTACTTTTTTCCTTAAAATAATTCAAGGGCTGGCCAGGATCGCCACAGGCAATAACATACCGCGCCACCTCCGCCAGGCGCGGCAGATAATACGCGTTATACAAACGCAGGCCAAGGCTGAATACATCACGAATGAATAGGGGCCGATACCACGTAATAATCACGGGTTTTGCGGGGTTTAATCGCGCCAAACGAAGCAGATCCCCGGCTCCGCCAAATAATGGGCAGTGCAGATGAACTAGATCGAAATGAGTAAACAATTTTTTCATTTCCGAGGCATGGCTGGCTCCTTGAAATTGCCGACCCGGTGAAATTTCGGCCAACCGAGCGCGGCGAGCGCGGGTTGGCATTTCATAATCAATCGTGAACGGTTCGGCCGGGATGCCGGCATAATTCAAAGCGTCCACCAAACCGAAAGCGGCTTCTTGAATATCGTCAAAATAATCAAAGGCAGCCGGAATTAAATGCACAGTTCGTAAATCGCGCATACAGACAGCAGCTTAGGTTTTTTTCACCACTATATGCAGGTTGGGCGATGGTACGCGGCAAAGCAAGAATGATTCTAAAGACACCAAAGCGTTGACCATGCGGCGGCCCAACAGCCCGATACCCCCCGGACCGACGGGCAATTGTTGAAAAAATTCTTCGTTATTGAGCTGAGTTTGATTCAGCGCGCGGGCGGAGCGGGCCATGAGCATAAACACGGCAATGCCGAGCAATTGACCCAGTACATGTTCACTATAACGCCGACTCATAACGGCATACCCCGCTTCGCTACATAAATTATTCACCGCGGCACGTGAAAAATATTGAATATGACCGGCAAAGCGGCGGGTAAGATTTTTTTTCAAACCCACCATATCTAACCAATGCCAAAACGACAGGGAATCCCCCTCGCAGGGAACGAAACAATATAAAATCCCGCCGGGCTTAAGGACGCGCCGAATTTCGGCCAAGAACGCGGCCGGATTATCGACGTGCTCTAAGACATCAAACACTACCACCGCGTCAAAAAATTCAGAATTATAGGGCAGCTTTTCGTCGTTGGCCAATTGGTAGCTGACCCCGTCATTATACCAGCGGGCGGCGGTTAACGCCGGAGCGCTAATATCGCACCCGTGGCATTGCCAACCGGGGCGTAATTGCTGTAGGGCGCGAATAAACTGGCCGGCACCACAACCGACTTCCAGCACACTGGCATTGTCGGGCAAACCTCGCAGCGCCCGCAGGCACTCGCGCAGCCGAATGCTGGTGGGGCTCCCCATCGACAGCGAAGCAGTGCCACGCCCCCAGAGTGTTTTGGAATAATCAAAATCCATAGCTAAAACGTTTTATATGTTTGTTCTAAGACCTCCAAATGTCTTTCCCAACTAAAATTACGGATTTTTTCTTGCGCGCGAGTGGCGTACTGTTGCCGCTCCGGCAGGCTTAACATTAAAGCATCTTCGAGCGCTGCGGCAAACTGGGTGGCCGAAGCGCTTGGCTCAACCAACCAACCAGTAACGCCCTGCTCCACTCGGCCATGGTAGACCGGCAAATCCATGGCTACCACCGGGCAGCCGGTGCTCAACGCTTCACTCACCACCAACGAGAATGATTCAGTAAGCGAGGGAACAGCTACGCAGGTAGCCAAACGATACAGTTGAGCGAGGCGGCCCGGATCGGTGACGGCACCCACGAATTTAACCCGCCCGGCAATACCGAGTTGGATGGCTAATTTTTGATATTGAGATAGCTGGTATCCCCCGCCGACGATTACCAATACAGTCTGAGTATTTTCTAACAGCGCGAAAGCGTGAAGCAAAAAATCTAACCGTTTTAACGGGATAGGGTTACCAACAAAAAGTATTACTGGCTGGTCGATAGGCGCAATACCGGCAACGGCCCAATTCACACTACCGGGTTTGAATAGTTCATTATTTACCCCGGGAGGTAGAGTGACAATACGTTCCGGGGCAATTAGGGGCCTAAAACGGCTGCCTGCAAAATGTTCTTGGCTAACCGTGAACACAGCTTTGGCACGCGTTAAGAGCAATCGCGCCCACAGGGTATCGGAAATCACTTGCACGGCCCGTTTGAACAACCCAATCGGAGCGGCATCCATGTGGTACGTAACAACGTATTTTATTTTAAAAATCAAAGCGGCGCTCCAAAACGGTTTTTCGGCCCCATACCAGGGATAGTGCAAATGAACAAGATCAAACGAGCGTAGCAACCAGAATAATTGCGGTACCAGGCCGGCATCTCCCCACCGGGGCAGACCACGCAACCGCCGAATGGTTACGCCAGCAACAATTTCTTGCGCCGCTTGGCCATGGTAGCGCAAGGTAAAAATAGTTACGTCATGGCCATTCTTGACCAGGCCCATCGCTTCGTGCCAGGCAACCATGCCCATTCCGCCGGGGCGAGGCGGCAAAGTGGCGACAACATGCGCAATCTTCATACCTGCTTAATTGTTTTGGTTTCTTTTTCTAAAAGCGCTAATTTGCGAACCACTTTGGTGAGATCGCGATTGAGCCGTTCAATTTTAACCAACAATAAAAAAAGCACGAAAAAAGCCAGGGCTAGGGCGCTATACACCACCAAATCTGCTCCCCGGCCAATGCCGACACGCTCAGCCAGCCGAGCGGTGAGGTTGGGGTTGAGGACAACTATGGCGGCTATCACCCAGAAGCCAACCCAGGCCAGAGCGGGGGGAAAACTAAGTTCTGCCTTTTTCCAGCGGCCAATGACTTTCAGGGCAGCCAAAAAGAAAAAACCAGTTAATACCACTTGAATAATAAGCATACGATTATTTTAACTACTGATGCTGATTAACTAAGCTTCCTGACAATGCCTTGCTCAGCGTCGACTTCAATACTATCTCCATCTTTTAAAACCTGGGTGGCAATTTTAGTGCCAATAATGCAGGGCTTTTGCAACTCCCGAGAAACTAAAGCCGCGTGGCTGAGCAATCCGCCAATATCGGTTACAATCGCCGCCGCCTTTTTCATTAGGGGGATAAAATCAGGACTGGTCATCGGGGTAACAAGTATATCGCCTTCATTCATTTTATCCAAATTTTCTGGAACAATAAAAATTTTTGCCTTACCTCTCGCCTTGCCCGGGGCAGCCACGGTACCGCGAAACTCTCGCACCGCCGCCGTACTTTTGGCAGGGATAAAGGTATTGATTAATTCCTGAACTTCAAGCGGATTGTCGATAATATTTTCTTCACCGGCACTCATTAGCACGCAATAATTTTTATTACGATAAGCGACTGATTCTCGGGACAGAACGGTTTTGTTATCGAGAGCAGCGCAAATTTCGGTAGGGGTGAAATAAAGTAACTCTCTATAGGATAAACCGAAGCGGCTGGCAATGGCGGCCAACAATGGACGCGCTTGAAACGCCAAAATATCAAACATCTCGGGGGTATATTGTCTTAACCAGGCTATTTCAGCGCTCTGTTTAATGACAAAATCCAGCTCTTTGGGGAGGTGGTCGGGATACTCACGAGGAGTTTTTTGTTCAAGGAAGGGCAGTTCTGACAAGAATTTTTCTATTGAGAGCGGTTCGCCCCAGAAATGATGCGTGCCTATCCATTGATATTTTTCGACATGGCGTTGAACGGCGGCAAACAAGTCTGGATCGGCCTTTATTCTCGTTAATCCGATGGAAGTCGAATTGTTAAGCTCTGGTAACAAATTTTTTTCTTCCAGTTGCCGTTTTATACTTAACGCTTCAGCATGCTCTTGAATCATGATGGTCGTTTGCTTTGGAATGGAGGCAGCAACATCGGTGGCCGAGCAGCCTAATTCGCGGGCTTTAACCAAAATTATTTCTCCCAGATGGTCTGATAAAATCAGTCCGGAATACCAAGGAACCATCAGGCGTGTTAGCGCGGCGATACAAGCTTTGAATAACGGCAAATCAATCGCGGCGCATTTTTGCAGTTGCCTGATCAATTTTTGATTTTCAGCAAAAATCTGCTTGGCTGAAACGGTTAAATTAGTAAAAAAATCCTCATCTTTGGCCTGGCAAGCACGCTCTAATTCTGCTTGTAATAGTTCTAAATCGCCTCGGTGCACTAAATGATGCCCGTTAATTAAAAAAATCCGCCCGTCTAACTTGGGAAGCCCAAGTTGTAAAGCGGTTTTTTCTTCGTACCACCGCGCCCAAAACCAAGCGGAAAAAGGAGGCTGTTCCCATTGACCGTAATAAAACCAATCTTCAGGCCGAAGGTTGAGTTTGTACAGGATTCGAACTCTGGGAGAATAGTCATTTTGAATTGCGTTAATGCTCATACAGTGTCTTATTTTTCGCGCAAAAAAATACCCAGGAATAAATCACGAATGATTTTTAAACCACCCGTAAGCCCTTGGCCGTATTCATGATACACTACTTTCACTGGAACTTCCGCAAAACGCAGCTGTTGGCGTTTTAGTTGGGTGGTAATTTCGGAGTTGTGGGCCATACCATCCTGAGTAATCATAATTGCCATGACGGCTCGCCGATTTAAGACACGAAAACCATTATGCACGTCGGTTAAGGCCGTGCCGGTGAGGCACCGGTTAAGCACCCGAGCACATGGAAAAAAAACTCTTCGTTTGAGCCAAGGAATTTGAGAACGCTGATCCAAAAAACGCGAACCAATGACAGCGTCCAGGTTTTGTTGTTTTAATTTTTCGATTGCTGGGGCAATATCAGCGGCATCAAATTGGTCATCTGCATCGAAATGCACGATTAATTCGGCGCCATTCCCAAGCGCGAACTCGTTGCCCGTTTGCAACGCCGCGCCCTGGCCACGATTGCATTCATGCACTATCACATCGGCTCCGGCAGCCCGAGCAACCTCGGCAGTAGCATCGGTTGATCCATCGTCAACTACCACAATTCTGGCAAAACCCCCTGCCCGCAAGGCTTCAATTACCTGGCCAACTCGCCTTGCCTCGTTATAAGCCGGTAATACCACCCAAATCATATGTTGGTGGACGTTATTTTTGGCTAGTGTTTGCACTATTAAAAAGAAGCGCTTCTTTGTTAGCAATAGCGTAGTCGATAGTATGCTGCAGACCTTCGGAAAGGCGCACCAACGGGAACCAGCCGAGGGCATCTTTGGCTTTATGCAAATCCGGCATACCCTTACGCGACAAGAATACTAGCGGGTCGGCGAACACCAGTTTAGAGGAAGACCCTGTCATTTGAATAACCATGTTGGCGATCGACTCAAGGTTAAGGATTTCGTCGCCGCCCAGGTTGATATTTTTTATTTCCGGATCGGCGTTCATCAGTCGGACCAAACCATCAACCATATCGGAAACATAACACAACGAAGTGGTAAGCTCATTGCCGGTGCCATAGAGCACGATATCTTTGTTATCCAACGCGCTCATGATGAAATCAATCACTGGTTGGCCCTCGAACAACCGCATATGCGGGCCATAGGTGGTGAATACGCGCGCAATTTTACCATCGAGCCCATACACCTGACGGTACGTTTCAACGCAGGTTTCGGCAAACCGCTTCCCTTCGTCGTAGCAAGCGCGCGGCGACAAATGATTCACAATCCCCTGGTCTGACTCATTGAAGACTACTTTGGTATCACTGGCTTCACCATAGACCACCGAACTGGAAGTGAACACATATTTAGCGCGATACTTTACCGCCAAATCCAATGTGTTGATCATGGCCGAAGAATTGGCCCAGAGCGATTTGAGTTTTAATTTTTCAAAGTCCTTGGGGCTGGTAGGGCAAGCCAAATGGTAAATTTCCTGGACACCCTGAAATTTGAGTTTAAATTTATCCAGTTCATCGAATGATTCCAGGTCAATGGGCTTATTAACATCGTAATTGATAAATTCAAAATCTGGATACTGCAACAGGTGGTTGATATTTTGGGAGTGAGAATTTGAAAAATCGTCCAAGCAGATTACCTTGGCCTCGCGCAGCAGGCGTTCGCAGAGATGCGAACCGATAAATCCTGCACCACCCGTAACCAACACGTTCTTTTTTTCAAAAATAGGAGCGTCCATAATAAGTACCATATTAAGCCTAAAATTGACTTAAGTATAGCAATTCCGGCAGTAAAAGGCAACTACATAATGAAGGGGGTTGGCTATTCTGTCGGCCCCACAAAACTCGGTACAGAGAGGTTTTTTTGCATCCGGCCGCGCGCATCTGTAACCGGTCGGAGGCCCCCGGTCGCCGGGAAAGCCAGCACTTCGAGCACACCGTCGCTTGTTAGATCGCCCAGACGCAGCTTCCAGGGTGCGGTGCTTGACGGAGCGATATTTTTGACCAGCACGCTTTCGGTGGGCATATCGGCTACAGCTAACTTGATTTGTTTGTTTTGTCTAAACAACACGGCCGCCTGCGTACCGCTCGCTTCAAACAACCCACCAACACGCAGGTCGTCTACAGCGCTGACTCCACGAGCCAAGGCCAACGAACGCAGCATGTTGCCTTTAACAGACCACTCGCTGAGCGTTACCACGCCTTTGGCCAGCTCAGCCGTTATAAATTTACTGTTCGGGAGCGTGTCCCAAGCTTGGACCCCGGTAATGGCGCTGGACGTGCCCGCGGTTATCCCGGCCAATGAAAAAACGTTAAAGACGCTCGTGTTAGTGGCGCTTTTTTTCTGTTCAACTATCACCTGCGGTTCTTCGCCTGGGGCAGCGGCAAGAAATCGCACTTTAATAAAAGCGTTACTTTGTTTACCAGTTTTTATTTCTTCACCTACAAAAAATTCCTGGCGCAGCGCTCCATCACTACCAACGAGTCGAACATAACTTTTACTGCCTCGTTTAAACAAGAGCGCTACCAGTTCTTGCCCATTCGCAGCGAGGCCAGCTGCTAGGCCGGTAATATTCGCCCCATTGATTCGCGAGATAAATTTAGTAGCGCCATCCGAAAGCGCTAACTGCCAGAGGGCATTGCCCTGGGTATAATACATGGTCGATAAACCACCACGGGCTGGCTTACTGGACAGGGCCCGGGAAACGGCAGCGCTAATATTTAGACGCCCGGCTCCTAGCTGAGCAACCAGACCGGGGTTGCGCTCGGCAACAGAATCAGCAGTGGCGAGCAAGTTAGCAATTATTTCGGGCGCTTTCCAATCAGGACGAACCCCCTTGATTAACGCCGCCGCTCCAGCCACGATCGGCGCGGCAAAAGATGTTCCGTTCCACGGCCCGCCAAATTCAATCGCGTAGCCAAACTGCGGCGCGTAGCGCTCGGTGCTATATAAACTTTGCCCCGGGGCGACCAGATCAATACACCGGCCATAATTGGCAAAGCTGCTGAGGCGATCCGCACTATCCACCGAGGTCACCGTAATGATCCAGTTGGCGCTTTCGCCCAAATCCGAACAGGCGGGATACTGGGGGAAATCAGCTAAATCACCCTTGCCGATAGCGCGATTGTTGCCAGCAGCCGCCACAATGACCAATCCACGCTCGTAAGCGCGCCGGAGTGCAGCCTTTAACCGTGGCGCGGGAGTGTCGCCCACAAAACTCATCGTGATGATATCAGCACCATTATTGGTGGCATAATCCACTGCCCGCGCAATATCAAGTTCAGATCCGTCACCCACATTATCAATGCCTCGCAAGGCCATCAGACGTACTTGCCAATTAACGCCCACGCCGCTTTGCCCATTATCGCCCACCGCGCCAACAAGCCCGGCGATGACCGTGCCATGCCGTACAGCGTCGGCGTTACTGGTCGCCGTCTCAAAGACCGAGGTTCGGACGTCGTTATTGTTTTCTACAAAGTTCCAGCCATCATAATCATCAATAAAACCATTCCCGTCATCATCAACCCCATTGCCGGGAATTTCTTTCAAATTATGCCAAATGTTAGCGCTTAAATCCTGGTGCCAGGTATCGATGCCTGAATCAATTACCGCCACCACTACTTGGTTCGAACCAGTAGTTTTGTCCCAGGCGGCAGGCAGACTTATCTGCTCCCAGGCGATTTGCTGGTTAGAAAAAGAAGGGTCGTTGGGTACTTTGGCCAGCACCGGAACACCACTCATAGCCAAAACAGGCCCAATTAAAAAGGCGGAAATAATTGCTTTTTTGTCGATACTATTATAAAATCGAGCCATAGTATTGCCTGACTGCCAAGTCTAGGCAGTATACTCTGGAGCGGTTGAAAAACCAAGCAAGTAACAATTAATTAAGACATAAAAAATGTACCGAATCAAACAGCTTATTTTGGCGATTGGAGACCTAATAACGCTCTACCTGGGCTTGGTGGTAGCGGTGGTTTTGCGCTCGGCAACTTTCCGCAACAACGAACTCAACACCCTGGTACCGCCCATGACTCTGTTATTTTTTTGGGCGATTGCCCTGCTCTTTATTATTGGCCTGTACGACCTAGCTCAAACTAAAAATACCTGGCGGTTTTACAAAAAAATTATCATTACCAGCTTGCTGTGGCTGTTATCGGGGATTATTTATTTTTACTTAGACATCCGACTGCGCGTGGCGCCGAAAACCATCCTGTTATTAACCGCTTTAGCGGGTTTTGGGCTTATCGCGGCCTGGCGCAGCCTGCATAACACTTTTTTGTCTACGGTTATTTGGAAAACGCGCTTAATTTTTGCCGGGCTAAGCTCCGAAGCGTTGGAATTGATTACGTTAATTAAAAATGAGCCACAGCGAGGATTTGAGGTCGCGGGAATAATCAGAGCTGGCGGGAATGGCGTGGCCACCACTACCGACCTCCCACTCATCAGCACCGAGAGCCTGGCCAGCACGATGAAACGAGAGGGCGTGCGAGGAATTGTGGTGGCGCCGGAATTGGCCGCGTACCAACCCTTCCTTACCGCCGTTTATAAAAATATTGCCGAGCAACCGGACATTATTCCGTTAGCCCAGCTGTACGAAGAATTAACTGGCCGCATTCCCCCATTCACTTTTTCGGAATCGTGGTTTTTACTTAACCTGCACGAGCAACAGAAAAAAATCTACGACCGCTTGCGAATTCTGATTGACTATTTAATCGCGCTTGTAATGGGCCTCTTTTTTATCATAACCTTCCCGTTGGTAGCGTTGACAATCCGCCTGAATTCGCCTGGGCCAGTTTTCTTTCATCAGCCACGGATTGGGCGCCGTGGCAAAACTTTCACAATCCATAAATACCGGAGCATGAAGGCCCTTGGGCAAGACGGCAGCGCCGAATTAGAAGGCCCGAAATATGCCCAAGCTGGCGACCCGCGCGTTACCATAATCGGTCGCGCGCTGCGCCGCGCGCGCTTGGATGAGCTGCCACAATTTTGGAATATTTTGCGCGGTGAAATGGCGTTTGTTGGCCCACGACCGGAACGGCCGGAGTTTGTGGCAAAATTGGCCGAGGTAATGCCCTTTTACAATTTGCGCCATTTGGTAAAACCCGGAATTACGGGTTGGGCGCAATTACACGAAAGCTATTATGGCACCATTGAAGAAAATTTGCGTAAACTGCAATATGATTTGTTCTATATCAAAAATCGGGGTTTATTGCTTGATTTTAATATTTTACTCAAAACGATCCCGATTATTACCCGGCTGATGGGACGATAAAAAATAAAAGAAAGCCCGATTAACGGGCTTTCTTTTATTTTAAGGCGGCTTTTATCAACCCCACAAATAATGGATGCGGGCGCAAAGGCCGAGATTGGAATTCCGGATGGAATTGTGAAGCGACAAAATAGGGATGATTTTTTAGCTCAATAATTTCAACCAGATTTGATTCTGGGTTGATGCCCGAAAATAAGATTCCCGCTTGTTCCATTTCGAGTAAATATTCATTATTGAACTCATAACGATGCCGGTGCCGCTCGGTAATTTCCGCGGCCCCATACAGGCGGCGGGCATGACTTTCTTTTTTGAGGGCGCAACGGTAACTGCCTAAGCGCATCGTTCCGCCATACCGATTCTCTTTCACATTTTTGGCCTGCGTGGGATTGATATGTATGATTGGGTCTGGGGTGTTTTTGTCGATTTCCACAGTATGCGCTGATTTTTTGCCGAGCACGTGGCGGGCAAATTCAACGCAAGCCAGCTGCATACCATAACATAGTCCGAGGTAAGGTACCTGATTGACGCGAGCGAACTCGATGGCGCGCATAATCCCTTCAACACCACGCACGCCAAACCCGCCCGGTACCAAAATTGCATCAAATCCACCCAGCTCTTTTACCTTGCCCGGATCAGCTTCATACGCTTCGGCATCAATCCAGGTGAGCTCTGGTTTTGCCCCGACGCTCCAGGCGGCATGCTTGATGGCTTCGATAACCGAAATATACGAGTCGGCCAAGGTAAACGTGCCCGTGGAAAAATATTTTCCGACCAGAGCAATTTTTACCGGCTGGCGTGCTTTTTTTACTTTACCGATAAACCGGTCCCAGGCGGCAGCTTTGGATTGTTTAAATTTGAGATTTAATTTTGCCGCCAACCGTTCAGCCACGTGCTGGCGCTCAAATACATTTGGCACTTCGTAAATATTTTCCACATCGGGAGCCGCGATGACATCGGCTTGTTCGCGTAAACCACAAAGCACCGCCAGTTTTTCGCGCCGCGGCTTGTCGAGTTCGGTTTTACCGCGAGCGATAATCATGTCGGGCTGGATGCCGCTGCTGTTGAGGGCACGGGCGGCGTGCTGCGTGGGCTTAGTTTTCATTTCACCCAAATTTCCCGGAATCGGCAGATAGCTTACCAAAACAAACGCCACATCGTTAGAAGTTTCCAACTTCATCATCCGGGCGGCTTCGAGGAAGAGAATATTCTCATACTCCCCCACTGTCCCGCCAATTTCAATGACCATCACGTCGACACGACTGGCACGAGCCGCTTTTTTAATCCGCTCAATTACTTCGAGCGGGATATGCGGCACTACCTGCACGCAGCGCCCCTTATAGTACATTGAACGCTCCTTTTCAATCACGCTTTGGTAGACCCGCCCCGTGGTCATGTAATTGATCGAGGTAATATCAGTGTCTAAAAAACGTTCGTAGTTACCGATATCCTGATCGGTTTCGTCAGCGTCAGCCGTCACAAACACTTCGCCATGCTCAACCGGATTCATTGTACCGGCATCAATATTCACGTACGGGTCTATCTTCATCGCCGAAACGTGCAACCCGCGATTTTTTAAAATTCGCCCGATACTGGCGACGGCAACGCCTTTGCCCACCCCGCTCAACACCCCACCAACCACAAAGACGTACTTGGTTTTTGCCATAGGGCCAAGTTAAAAAAGAAATTTTTCTAAAAAATTTGAATGGGCTATCTTTTGGCGATGGCCACCACGAGCACCCGGCAATCGGCTTCCAGACCATGCGGGAGCTTCACTCGTATATTGTACTGGCCGGCATTTTTGATTGGCGGCACAACCAATTGACTCTTTTTTACGGCGTAACCCAACTCCTGGAGTCGACCCGCAATTTTTTGACTATTCAAAGCGGCGTAAAGTACCCCCACCTCATTAGCCTTTTCATTAAATTCTACCTCAAGTCCGTCTATATTTTCGGCCAACTGTTCGGCTTCTTTTAGCTCGCGCGCTGAAGCGGTGGCCTCTTGTTTTTGACGCGTACCCACGTTTTTAAGGCTTTGAGTTGAAGCGGCAACAGCCAAATGCCGGGGAAATAAAAAATTCCGGGCATGGCCTTCGGAAACTTCTTTGACATCGTCGGGCCCCCCTAGTCCCGGGACATTTTCGAGCAGAATGACTTTCATAGGAGCCTACCCCTTGATTTATTCACCTTAAAATTATACTATAGCGGCGCTGAAAAGGCAACCAATTTTGCAAGACTATTTATTATATATGGAAACTTCGCCCACCTCTCTGCTCAAATCCGGCCTGGTTACCCTGGTTGGCCGTTCTAACGTGGGAAAATCCACGCTACTTAACACCCTGATCGGCACTAAGCTGGCCGCCGTTACCCACAAGCCCCAAACCACCCGCCAGATTATACACGGCGTTTTGAACACTCCGGAAGGGCAGGCGGTGTTCGTGGATACCCCGGGTGTTTTTAAAGAACGGCGCGACGCTTTGTCGGGCACCCTGACCCGCCGCGTACACGAGGCTTTGCGTGATATCAATATCGTGGTGTATGTTGTTGACCCGGTGAAAGCCATCGGCGCGGAAGAACGGTCAATTTTAGCGATGCTCCGGCCGCTCACTATTCCTAAAATTTTGGTCATCAATAAATCAGATTTACCAGCCAAAGAAAAATTATACCTGGCCGATTACATTGATTTGGCAGCGGATTTTACGGCGGTCTTTGAACTCTCGGCTTTAGAAAAACGACATATTCAACCCCTGGTGGCAAAAATATTCGAACTACTGCCGCTGGGCGAAGCGTTTTACCCACTCGATCAGCTTACCAATATCGACAAATACTATTGGGTAGCCGAGGTGGTGCGCGAAAAAATATTTTTGGCGCTGCGCGAAGAAGTCCCCTACACCACGCACGTGGAAATCACCGATATTGAAGATAAGCCCGACGTATTTGTGATCAAGGGAACCGTGTATACTTCGGATAGCCGCTACAAAAAAATGATTATCGGCACGGGTGGCCGGGCGCTCAAAGAAATTGGCATCGCGGCGCGCAAAGAACTGGCCACGGCTTTGAACCGCAAAGTGTTTCTGGAATTGGAAGTGGAAACGGATAAACATTGGATTGAACGGGTCTAACATATTATTAAAACCGACCCATTCACTGGTCGGTTTTTTTATTGCTTATTTTTTGATTATCCTATTTCTTTTTCATCAGTTCCAGCGCCTTATTCAGCACCGTATCCACGCCAGGTTTTTCCTTTTCGGGATCAAGCTTGATTACCACGTTCGGAACAACGCCTTCTTTGTTAATATTTTTGCCGTGCGGCGTGTACCATTCGGCCACTGTAATCTTCAGCGCCGAACCGTCGGAAAAATTTTCTAATCCTTGAACCGATCCTTTACCAAAGGTGGTTTCACCGACAATTTGCGCGGCGCCATAATCTTGCAAGGCGCCCGCCACGATTTCGGAGGCCGAGGCGGACCCACGATTTACCAGAACAATTGTTTTGATTCCTTTTAGGCGGTGCGCCCCGGTGGTTGGGTGATTTTGCGAAAGACCGTTCAAGCCGCGCTCGCTGACGATCGCGCCGTCGGCAATCCACTCGCTGGCCACGTCTACCGCGGCCTCTAAATATCCACCCGGGTTATTGCGTAAATCCAGAATAATACCTTTGGCCTTTTGTTTTTTTATTTCATTAATGGTGGAATCTAACTTCAAGAGCAGCTGGTCGTTAAACTGGGAAATTTGCAAATAAGCAATGCCGCCGGGCTTCCAGGTAAGCTTTATCGAGGGGATATTAATTTTCGCGCGAACAATTTTAAATTCTTGCGGCTTGGTGAATCCGGTACGGTTCACGGTTAATACCACCGTGGTGCCACCCGGGCCCCGGATTTTGCTGACGGCGGTTTCTAAATCCATGCCCAGTGTTGATTCTTTATCGATCAACAAAATTTTGTCTTGCGGTTTGAGCCCGATTTTTTCGGCTGGCGCGCCTGACAGCGGCGAGATAACAATTAGTTGGGAATTTTTATCTAAACCAACTTCGGCGCCGATGCCCTCGAGCTCGCCCGAGAGGCCTTGAGAAAATTCAGTAGCTTCTTTCGGCGGCAGATAGGTGGTGTACGGATCGCCCACGGCCGCGACCATCCCCTGGATCGCGCCATAAAATAAATCACTGTCTTTAACGGGCTGATGAACGTATTTTTGTTTGACTTCATCCCACACTTTCCAGAACTGATTAAAGTCAACGGTACTCACCGGCTGCACGGCGCGGTTAATATTCACCGCCACCGAACCGCCCGTACTTTGAGCTTTGGTAACGTTTTCGCTGTTCTGCCCCCGGCCGATAATTACGCCGCCGGTAAAAGCGGCGATCACCACGATAGTGGCCACATACGAGCTGACATAGCGCAGAGCTCTATTTTTAATCGGAGAAGAGTTACTGTCCATAGGATATATTTATTACAGAATAGACTTAGGCGACTAGCAACGGCGAGTTTATTTACATACTTCAATTTTGGCGCCCACGCTATTGAGCGTTTGATATAAATCTTCGTAGCCACGATCAATCATATAGGTATCGTTGAGCCGGGAGTGCCCTTTAGCGGCCAGCATACAAATAAGCACGTTCACTGCCGGGCGCAGCGCGGGGGGGCATTTCAGTTCGGCACCGCGCAACTTCACCGGGCCTTCGACCCACAAACGATGCGGATCAAGCAGCGTAATCTTGGCGCCTAATTTTTGCAGATCAAGCGCGTAGACCGCCCGGTTTTCATAGGCCCAATCATGTACCAAGGTGCGGCCCTTGGCCTGGGTGAGCATGGGAATAAACAACGGCAGATTATCGATGTTTAAACCCGGGAACGGACGGCCATAAATTTTATCTGGCAGCGCGACTAGGCGACTAGGAAAAACAGTTATGTCCGCAATGGTGAATTTTTTATTTTTGGAAACCCGCTTGTTCTTGATCACATACTTAAGGCCCATCACTTCGAGTTTGCAGAGTTCTAATTCCAAAAATTCCAGCGGGCAGTTAGTAACGCTGAGCTCGGAACGGGTGGTGATCGCCGCAGATAAATACGTCAGAGCCGCGATTGGGTCGGGCATGATCGGATACGCCGATACTTCACGCAGTTGCTTAACGCCGGTGATAGTAAGCGTGGTAGTACCGATGCCTTTAATTTTGGCGCCCGCGCTGTTTAAAAAATAGCACAAATCCTGCACCATGTAATTGGCCGACGCCATTTTAATGATAGAGACACCTTTGGCAAGCACAGCCGCCAGAATGGCGTTTTCGGTAGCAGCGTCACCCGACTCGTACATCACTATGTCGGCGGCCGTGAGTTCGGCCGCGCTTTTGACTTCGTAATATTCGGGGCGCGAAACAACTTCGACGCCGAACTTGCGCAACGCGTACCAATGGGGGCGCACGGTGCGCTTGCCCAGATGGCAACCGCCTGATTTGTACAGTTTAAAATGACGCACGCGGGCGGCAAGCGATCCGGCAAACAAGAGCGAGGCGCGCACGCTACGGCAGGCAGCCCGATCAATAGATTCCAAACGTAGCGGCCCACTGGCATCTACCCGCACCTGATGGTCGCGGGGGCGCGTAATTTTCACGCCGATACTCTGCAGCAATTCCAGCAAACGGTCGACTTCTTCGATCTGGGGAACGTCGGTAAGGGTGGTAGTACCTTTAATTAATAGCGTCGCTGAAAGAATAGAAACAGCCGAATTTTTATTCGACTGATTGACAATAGTTCCATGTAATTTTCGGCCGCCCTGGATCAATAAATGCGACATACAAAGGTAAAAACTGATTATTTTGACGCTGGAGCCATTTATACAGTACTATTAACTATACTGAAATTAACTGTTAAAGTCAAAAGTCGCTATGGAATATCCTGGCAGCGTTTTAACCCGCAAATGGCGCCGTGGGCTGCTCTGTTTTTTTATTGCCACGTTCCTGATAACTACCCCGATTATTGTCCTGTACACCTCGGGCTACCGCTATGATTGGCATAACGGACTTTTGAAACAAACCGGCGCTCTGAGCCTGGACATGCAACCTCGTGACGCTGAATTATATATTAATAACGAACGGATTATCGGCCTGGCACCATTTCGGTTTAAAAATATTGCTCCCGGCCACTACCACGTGCGCCTAACGGCAACGGGTTACTACTCCTGGGAAAAAGAAATTGACATCCGGGAAAAACAAACGACCTATTTGAAGGATATTGAACTGATTGCCAAGAGTAGAGCGGAATTGATCGCCGAGGGCCCCATCACCCAACTTTTTTTATCACCCGACGAACGCACTCTTTTATACGCGCTACCGAGCGCTACCAGCACCGCCTGGCATTTGCTGGATACTCCGAGTCAGCAAAGTAGAGTAATTTTTCGTGGCCCCTCCACCCAAAACGCTCAAACAGCGTGGGCAAAGAAACAAAGTTTCGCGGCCTGGAGCATGCCAGGCACCACAACAGCCAAGTTGGCGATAGCCAACACGAACGAAGGTTCGGCCGCAGTGGTCGCGGAGATCGAAAATGGTTCGGGTTTTTATTGGCAAGAAAATGGAGCGGTTCCGCTCTTATATTACCGTTTTGAGAATCAACTTATTACGTACAACCCCCTGACCGGCCAACATACCCAGGCAGGTGAACTGGCGGCGCTGGACTGGAGCGTGTATCGTGACCAGATCTGGACATTGACCCAGACCTCGTCTACCGCTCCACTTATTATTACCAAAGATGCTTTGGGTTTTAGCACCGTTTTTGGGCAATTAACAAATGACGCGTTGAGAGAACGAGCGTCCGAGCTTGAGCAGTGGCGCCTGGAACTAGTGTACGAGGGCGGCGTACTTTTAAAAAATAATGCAACAAACCAACTTTATATTCTCAGCGAGGCGGGCGGGCGGTTGTTGCCGGGCAGCGGCACCACCTTGCTTTCACCATTTGGCAATTGGCTCTTGTGGTGGAATGATTCAGAGCTCTGGAGTTACTTGCCCAGCGAAGAACCACAATTATTAAAACGTTCAGGCGAACGACTGCAGGCGATTACGCCGCTGGACACCTTTAACACGCTGGCTCTGGCCACAGCTCAGGGAGTAAAGGCCTTGTTCCCCTACTATTTGGTTGAAACTGAACTGCCCATTAGCGCCACCAATCTGGTGGCAGCCGTGGAACAACGCTGGCTGTACGTAGTCGGCAGCGCGCAGAATAAAATGGGGCTGTGGAAACTGGCTTATTAAAATACAAAACGTATGAAACTAACAACCTTCACCGATGGCGGCGCGCGCGGTAATCCGGGGCCAGCAGCGGCCGGCGTGGTAGTAAAAGATTCCACGGGTAAAATTTTGGCAGCGTATGGGGAATACCTCGGTTTACAGACCAATAATTACGCCGAGTACAAGGCGCTGATTTCGGCGCTGCAGAAAGCCCACGAATTAGGAGCGGTCGAGGTAGACTGCATACTCGATAGCGAGCTGGTCGTGAAGCAAATGCGACGGGAATACCGGGTAAAGGAACCAGGTTTACAAAAATTGTTTATTGAAGCTTTTAACGCCAGCCAGGCATTCAAACACGTCTCGTTCCGTCACGTCCTGCGCGCCAACAACAAAGAAGCCGACGCGCAGGTAAATAAAATTCTGGATTTCGAAACTGGAATGAGTAAACGTTGAATTATTACCACCACCTTACCGATCTTGGTTAGAGCGAATGAGCCGTTTAATGATTCGCGGCAAACGACGCCCAGGCTTAATCGGCGCGGTAGAAGTACTCGAAGAGCTGGTTTGATAACTTGTAGTTACTTCTTTTTCTCTCTGCTCTATCGGATTATTGTTGTTTTTATCATTCTTTTGGCGCTCGCGCGGCGTTACCGGGCTAACGCCTGGTTGAGGAAGGAAGCGCCCGGTTGGAACGCGAACTTTTTCGAGTATCTTTTTGCGGGCGGCTTCTTTTTTCTCTAAACGTTCCACGCGCAATTCCAGGCGCTGTTTTATTTTTTGCTGTAATTTTTCGTCTGTAATAGCGGCGGACTGACCAAGCTTTATCGCGCGTTCGTTGACGCGCTCTAGATCGGCCAGATGTTTTTCGATTTTATTAATTTCTCTTTCAACAGCCACGGTTTGTTTCTGGCGGCGTTCCAGCACGGTAACTTCTTCTTCACGCCGAGCAATCTTTTTTAAATCAAACTCGGCTTTTTTGGTCGGAGTCGTTTGTAATTTTTCTTCTACTTTTTCTAAGACTTTCTTTACTGGATAGAGCGGGGTTCCCACAGTGACCTCGGGACTTTGGTAGGCATAGGCGCCCGTACCGGTGCAGACGGCCAAAACCAGCGCCAAAGCGCCGGCCATAACAAAACGAAAATGGCGACGTGGCGGTCGGGCAGACTGGCTAAACTGAGCGGCCGAAACAGCCGTCAGGCGATTTTTGAGCGCCTGGCGAAACTGTGGCCGAGCGCAGAGCGTTCGACGCAAACGATATAACTTGTAACGGGTTACTACATTCATAGATGTTCTCGTAATTTTTTGAGGGCGCGGTGGGCAGCCACTTTAACGGCTCCCACACTTTGGCCCAGTTCATCGGCGATTTCCTGATAACTATACCCGATTAGGTAGTGTAAAGTTACAATTTTTTGTTCGGTTTCGTTCAGTTTTAGCAGCAGCTCGGCAATTTCGCGGCGAGCGGCATCTTTTTGGCATATTTCCAGGGCTTTTTTCAGCCAAATGGCGTCGGAGGGGCCGGTTTCATCTTCGGTTTCATCTTCCCCGGGGAGCGGCTGGGTGGGGCGCCGATCACGAAAATGGTTGGCCAAGTGATTGCGGGCAATCGTCATGATCCAGGCGCTGGTACTTTGCGCGCTGTCGTAATCGGCAAAATGTTGCAGCGCCTTGATAAAAACCTCGGAAACCAAATCTTCGGCCAGCTCCCGATCGGTGCCTACGCGAAAAAAAACAAAGCGATAGACTTTGTCGAAATGACGATCGTAAAAAGCGTTGAATTCTGCTTGAGACATAAAAAAAGTATACCACTGGTGGTATACGCACGGCAACGGTTGTTTGGGAAACCGCTTATTTTTGGCACAAGCAACTTGCGAACAAAACAAGGGGCGCGGGCAGCTGGCAACGGGTGCCAGCTGGCCGCAGGGGGGGGTGGGTGACAGGTTACTCGTTTGGCTGGGCGGGCGGCAGGGGCAGGCTCTGCACCTGGGCGCGGCAGAACGCGGCACCGTCAGTGCCGCCCATCGCCACGCCTACCGCCTGCTCGCGGGTGTGATCCCGGCCGTCGGCGACGGGCTCCGGGGGCAGCTGCGGCAGCGTCCAGTGATCCTGGCTCGAGCCGATGCCCTTGATGTACAGCTCTGTCCGACAGCCACCACCCCAGAAAATGGCGTAGGCGTATATCGCCCATGGGCCCGCCTGCTGGACCTCCTTGGGGATCACCAGGACGTGGCGGGGGCGGGCGGTGGCCGTGGCGGCCAGCGCCCGCAGGCACTGGTTGCGCTTCGGCCCCTTCTTTTTGGGACACTTCTGGGGCGGGGGCGGCAGGGCGGCGAGCTCGTCGGCAGGAGCGCTCGGGGCGCTGAGAGCGCTGATAGCAAGGACCAAC
>JAHFHZ010000003.1:0-29692 GCA_023246715.1 Candidatus Magasanikiibacteriota bacterium
CTTCCGAACTCGTGAACGCCTTGGCCGAACGTCAGCAAGCAATTGTGCGTGCTCGCGCTAATGTTGAGGCAACGGTAGAATTTATTCGCACTTCTAAGCAGCAATTAAACGAACTGAAACTAGCGCTTGATTTGGCCCGCGACGCTGCGATCAGCGCGGCCGATAAAAATTTACAGGCCCTGCTTGGCGCCGTCTCGAGCACGGTGTCCAGCTTTACACCGGTGTCGGCCGATAGTGGTATTGTGACGCTCAAACGCGACCAAGTACGAACGGTCGCTCGACAAATTGTTCAACATTACATTGATGCTATTGGCATTCATTTTATCTCGGCTAATCCGGATAACTTACTCAGCAATTTTCGTTTGAAACGCAATGTTGGTCGGCTTGATCCGGCGGCGGAAAATACTTTTCTGAACTCCGCCCGCCAACTCCTGACTGATTTGGGCAATCCTACCGCGCTAACTGAAGCCAGCACCTTGGAATTCTTAAAAAGTACGCGACGGCTATTGCTGGCTTCGGTGGGCACATCGTCCGATGTGGATGATGCGCTGACGGACACGGAATTGGCTGAATTACGGGATAAGACGGGAATTTTTCAAATCCAATTTTTGGCAGCCATCAACGAGTATAAGGAATCGTTAATAAGCATAGAAAATGTCCGCGGAGAAAGAAATAAACTCGTGACCACGGCGCAAGCTGACTATGCTGAAAAAAAAGCCGAGCTTGATAAAAAAACTGGGGAACTGGATCGTGAACTCAAGCTGGCCCAGGCGGAGGTGCAAGCCGCCCAAGCCGGTTACAGCACGGTGGCGTCGGGTATTGCCGGACAAAATATTGTGGCCCCAAAGAGCGGCGTGGTTTCGGTCATTCTTAAAAATATCGGTGACCATGCTACCCCGGATATGGCCTTGGCTGGCATCAGTAGCGCTGAAGCTAAAGGACGGTTTGTTCGTTTCCGTATTCCCAGCGACATTCGATTGCCGGAAGTTGGCGAAGAGGTCACCATCGAACGACCAGGTTTCCCGCTGAACGGTAAAAAAGCGAAAGTTGTTGGGGTTGGTTTAGCACTCGACGCGAACGGTTCCTATAGCGCTGAAGCGGAGTTTGTGGAAGCAATCAACTGGCCGGTGCATGCTTCAGTCCGTGTTACCGGCACTCACGCGGCCAACACAGTGTTAATCCCGTTTACGGCGGTGTGGTGGGACGATAAAGAAATGTCTCATGTCTGGTTGGTCATGGAAAATAATGTGATTCGACCACAAGCCGTGCGCGTGGGGCGAGCGGTTGGTGATCGGGTGGAAGTTGAGGAAGGTTTGCAGATCGGGGACAGGTTTGTAAGTAAGCCCACATTGGAGTTGAAAACCGGTCAATCGATTGCTGAAGTTGGCAATTCAACGCCGACGGCCAAGCCAGCTATCACAGAAAGCCCTACTGGCGATGGCCACGGACATGCTCACGATGAATAACTGATACTTATATGCTTAATAAAATTATTCTCTGGGCCATTAACCATCGCTGGACTACAGCAATACTTTCACTGATGATTGCTGGTCTGGGTACCTGGAGCTTGGCTACCATGCAAGTGGATGTTATTCCGAATGTTAACAAACCAACTGTCGCAATATTTGCCGAAGGCGAAGGTTTGGCGACGGAAGAAATTGAACGCTTGATTCTGACGCCGATTGAGGCGGCGGTCGCCGGGGCGCCGGGCGTGGAGCGGGTGCGCGGCACCGCGTCGTTTGGTTTAGCCATTACCCAAGTAGAATTTACCTGGGGTTCAGACGTCTATCGCAATCGCCAAATTATCCAGGAACGGATTGCCCAACTTAATTTGCCGAGCGGTGTTAAACCAGTCCTCGGGCCAGTGGCGTCAGTGATGGGAGAAATTATGTGGGTCGGGCTGGCCTCGTCGGATCAAAAAATTGACGGCCAGCAACTGCGCTCCTTGGCCGATTGGACAATTCGGCCAGTCTTGCTCCGCACTCCCGGAATATCGGATGTGATTGTGCTCGGCGGCGATGTGCGCGAATGGCAAATCAATCTTAATGCCGAGCGGATGCGCCGCTACCGTTTAGCGATTCCCGATATTACTAAGCAAGTGGAAGGCGCGCTCAAAAATCGCGGTGGGGGAATTTTGGTGCAAAGCAATCAGGAATACCCCATTCGAATTTTAGTCGCGCCCAGTCAAATATCAGAATTACAAGAGATTGGTTTAGGGAAATTCAACGGTCAAACCATTCGCTTGGGCGATGTGGCGACGGTTGTGGAGGGGGCGAGCCCCGTGCGCGGCAGTGCCACAATTGATGGCAAGCCAGGTGTGATTATGCGCATTGTAAAACAGCCGGACGCGGAAACGCTGGCGGTAACCAAAGCCGTTGACGAAGCGCTCCAAACACTTAAACCCAGCCTGCCCGCGGGCACGGAACTTAAAAACGATCTCTTTCGGCAAGAGTGGTTTATTCACGCGGGCTTAAGCAATGTGCTCGAAGCGCTACGCGATGGTACCATCTTGGTTATCTTCGTACTGATTCTGTTCCTCATGAATTTTCGGACAACCGCCATTACGTTGACAGCCATTCCGATGAGTATTTTGGTTACGGCTATTGTCTTTCGAGCCTTCGATTTTTCGGTGAACGTCATGACGCTCGGCGGCATCGCCGTGGCCATTGGTGAATTAGTAGATGATGCGATTATTGATGTGGAAAACGTCTTTCATCGCATGAAAGGCTGGGTTAAAAGCGGTCGCCAAGAGCCGTTTAACAATGTCGTTTTTAGAGCATCAAGTGAAGTTAGAAATTCTATCGTTTACGCTACGATTCTGGTAGCCATTGTATTTTTACCCGTATTCTTTATCCCGGGAGTGGAAGGAAGATTATTAGCTCCACTGGGACTAGCTTATCTAATTTCATTAGTTGCTTCTTTGGCAGTCTCTTTGACCTTAACGCCGGTGCTCTGTACGATTCTTCTGGGCAAAACGCAGGCTGGTAAAAACGAAGACGATACTCGTTTTGCTCGTTGGGTTAAAGAGAAAATAAAGCCTGGGATTCTCTGGAGCATTGGTCACGCCAAATTTATGATGATAGGGGTGGCCGCCACGCTCGTTGTGGCGGGAGGGTTGTACGCTGTAGCCGGCAAAGAAGGCATTCCGCCCTTTAATGAAGGAGCAGTTACTGTTGAAGTAGTTTTACCGGTGGGCACTGATCTTGACACTTCGAATGTGTTTGCTTCTAAAGTGGAAGATGCGATTGGTAAAATTTCCGGCGTCCAGCGAGTGAGCCATACCACTGGCCGAGCCGGGGCCGATGCTCATGACAGCGGCGCCAACACCAGTGAAATTCAAGTGGCGTTTAAACCTGGTTTGGAGAAGGAACGGAAACGATTATTTGCCGACATCCAAACAGCCTTGGACAGTTTCTCGGGCGCTGATTTTGGCTTAGGTCAACCCATCACGCATAAATTGGAGGAATTGCTCTCTGGCGTGCGCGCGCCCATTGTCGTCAAAGTTTTTGGGGATGATTTGGTGGCGTTGCGGCAAACGGCCGCTCGCTTCAAAGACGCTTTGGGAGCTCAATCAGGAGTTACCAACGCTCAAGTCCAACGCGAAGTTATCGTGCCGGAACTTCGGATTTATCCCAACCGTAACAGACTGGCTGAAGCTGGTCTTTCGAGCGGCGAAGTAGCCGAAGAATTGGAAGCCGGGCTACTCGGCGTTTCACTCGGACAAGTGCAGCTTAATAACGCGCGGGTAGATGTGGTGGCGCGCTATGACCGCACCTCGCGCGGCAACGCTTCCGCCCTGCGGGATTTAGCCTTACCTTTTGAGGGCGCCGATTCCTTGGGTAGCGCGGCCGAGGTACGCCTAGAAGGCGGACGCAACCGTTTGAGCCATGATGGCGGCCGGCGCGTGCTGGTGGTTAGTGCGAATTACCAAGGCCGCGACATTGTGGGTGCTGTGGACAAGGCCAAACAAACAATTGAGGCTAGTCAATTACCAATGGGCGTGACCCTCTCATTCGAGGGCACCTACAAGAGCCAGAAAGAAAACAGCCAACGACTTGGTTTATTATTTATCGCCGGGCTGATTCTCATTTTCGGCGTGTTGTATTATGCCTTTAAGTCAGTGCCGATTGTCGCGCAGATTATGATCAATATCCCCACCGCGTTCATCGGCGGCATGCTTGGTATTTGGATCACTGGTGGTGTCATCAGTCTGGCTCATTTGATTGGTTTTATTTCGCTCGCTGGTATTGTATCGCGCAACGGCATCATGCTCATTAGCCATTGTTTAAACTTGGTGAGTAAAGAAAACTTGCCGTTCACCCCCGAGACTATTCTGAAAGGAACACTCGATCGGGTCGTGCCCGTACTTATGACGGCCTTAACCGCGCTCCTCGCTCTTATTCCATTTCTGCTCTCCGGCGACGCGCCCGGGAAAGAAATGTTGCACCCCTTGGCCGTGGTTATTTTCGGTGGTCTTACCACTTCGACGCTTATTTCACTTTTCTTGACGCCGTCGTTATTTTATCGCTTTGGGAAAAAGGCGGCGTTGGTGGCGGTTAAGAATGAGGCGGAGTTTTCTTAGGATGCTGTTAAAGTCTATTTTTATTAGGACTTGCGCGTTTGTCATTGCGAGGAGGCCAAGGCCGACGAAGCAATCCCCTTGCTAACAGAATTCCTACTGAATTACCGGGAGATTGCTTCGGTCGCCTACGGCGACCTCGCAATGACAGCGTTTAAACGCGTAAGTCCTGTTTATGGTATAATTACGCAAAATAAACTCAGATCTTTTGAATAGTAGTTTATCAAATCCTCCACAACTCTTACTCGTCTGATCACATCCCTTCTATTCACCGCCGTTATCGCTGGTACCTGGGACGCTTGGTGGCATGGCGCGGTTGGTCGTGAGTCATTATTCACGCCACCGCATTTGTTGTTATATTTTTCCACCACCGTAGCCGTTCTGCTGGGAGTGTATGGATTGGTTGCCACTCGAGCCAGGGTCTGGAAAAACCTCGCCCTGGTTTTACTCCTTATCCCGCTCTCCGCTCCATTCGACGAATTGTGGCACCGCTTCTTTGGGGTGGAAGATTTATCAAGCCCACTCATCGTGTGGAGCCCGCCGCACTTGGCCATTATTTTTGCGCTGGTTGCTTCGTTTATTTTTCTTGTACCGCTTATCCTCCAAGACAGCGACGTCTTGGCGCGCCGCTTATTTAGCAGTTTGGCTTTTGCGGGAATTTTGAGCCTGCTTTGTTTTGTGACCGCCCCTTTGCAACCGACTGGCCCGTGGGAGTTGTTCGGTTTTTGGGGAGCGGGTGTGATGGCGCTGATTTTAGTGGGAGTATTTTTTGGGTATGAGCAATTTTTTCCTGGTATCGGCAGTGCTCTGTCGGTGATCGTGATGTATTTATTGGTAACCGCAATTTCCTTTGGTGAAGTCTTTAAACCAGATATTAAAATCATTCCCCACGATCATCCGCCGAGCTATGTCGTCATTTTTGCTTTTGTGGTAGCGGCGCTGATGTTTGATATAACGAAGCGCTGGTCGCGGATGGTGAGCGGTGGATTAGCGGGAGGGGTATGGGCGTTATTGCTATATGGTCTCTCAACCTATTATTTTAGGTCAGAGTTTCAGTATTCAAGAATAGAGACGGTTCAGGCCGTGATGGCCAGTATCGTGGGAGGAGTGGTTGTTGGTTTGCTGGCTGCGGCATGGCGACGGCGAGAAGCATTGGCCAGATAAGGAGTCTGATAAAAATGTGCGCGCACTGGTGGGTGGGGCAAACACATTTTCTTTTTTTCGTCTTTCATTTTTTTTCAAATCGTGGCGGCGCATTTGCTCAAGCGAATACAAAAATACACCTCCATCACGAAATCAACCATCGACAACTTTACACTTTTAGCGCCAGGATGGGCTAAGCTAAAGGCGGGCGGCAAAAATTCCCTCCTCTTTAAAGCCCCTTCCTTTTTGCCCGCCCAAGTACAATGATTTTACCTTTGTCGAGTTGGCGGGACTATGTTAGAACACAAATTAAAAAGGTTCTATAAAATCCCTTGTGTCGGGCTAGTGGGACTTGAACCCACGGCCTCATCGTCCCGAACGATGCGCGCTACCAACTGCGCTATAGCCCGTTGTAACGAGGAAATAGAGAGCTTGCTCTCATATTTCCGAGTGGAAACGGGGTATGCCTCACAGCATAGCCCGTAACTTATTTTTAAGCCAAACAATCATACCGTAAGCCAAATTATTTGGCAAGAATCCAGTTTTTAAACAATGAAGGAGCCTCGTCGAGACTCCAGGTGGGCGTTGGCACGGCGGTGCTAGTGACGCATCATCGCTTCGCGACTTTGCAAGGGGACCTCCCCGGTAGCCTCGAAGGCGATCGCTTGGCGCACCCGCTCACGCAGCCCTACGGGCAGCGGGCAGGTTGCCACGTCGCCGTGCAACTGGTGGCGGCGTATCTCGCCCCGGCGGTGGGTGCCCCGGCCGAATTGCTCCCAGCGACTTATCCAGTGGCGGTGCTGGTCTCTGATCAGCCGCTCCAAGGCAAAACCGCTATATCCGGAGCGAATGATCAGGCGGAAGTAGTCGCTTTCCGGATCGTGTGGATCGAGGTGGAACTCGATCACGGTTTCTCGGGTGTCGGCGACAGCGTGAAATCCAGGGTGCAAAATTGCCATGGCAGACTCCTATCAATAACTTAATCAGACGCTAAAACAAAATACGGATTTTGTCAAGCCGTGTAGCTCAAATTTTTCAGCAAATCTAACCAAATTTCAAAAAGTATTCTTTGGGCTGTGAATCCTCTGTCATAATCTGCTTCCATCCTGGGAGAACAGTCGATAAATGTTGTATCTCGTTATTCACCAAACACAGTGGATCAATAAACCGGGATTTACACACTACTCGTTCATCAAAATTTGCCGGGTTATTTTGTATTGGCAGGCGAGCTTCCAGATAATCAAACAAATGCTTCAGTTCGGCATCGTGAGTGTGGTGAGCTGCGATTTTCTCTAGCACCTGGCTATCTACGCCATAAAAATCCGCCCGTTCAATATATTTTTGTTTCAAAGCATGTTTTAAATAATTACGGAGAGTTATGAACATTTTAGCGCTCGGGAGCCCGGCAAAGCATTCCCGATTATTGCGCGCAAATAAACGAGCAAATGCCTCGGCGCTGGTCGCGTTTGCAAAAACCCATTGTCCAGCTATTGCCCGTAAATCCGTAATAAATCCGGCTGCCGCAGCTTCGGGGATAGTACCATATCCCACCCCGTCTCCAAGATTATATTCAATCCGGTCAGCGCATAAATCTGGCAAGGGCTTTTCTTTAAGCGGCAGGTTGGCGTCATCAATTACCGCTTCCAGATCCAAGCCATGTCGGGCTAAAATAGCAGGTATTTCTGATTCTCGTACGAAAGTCTCAAACGTGTCATCCTGAAAACTTTGGTTCTCGGGCGATCCTTCATCAAACACATAATCGATCGCGTGTGAAAACGCCGTATGCGAAACGTCATGGATTAATCCCGCCACTTGTTCAATCAATCCCGCGCCGTAGTAGCGTAAAACTAAAAATACCCCCAGGGAATGTTCCCAGCGAGTGCGATTATTGTTGGGGAAATACGGTTTCATGTAGCCAGCCTGGCTAATACCCTTGAGCCGCGTTAAAACAGGGGACTGGAGTAGCTCTAGTATCACCGGTTCTTCAATACTTACCTGTCCAAAAATAACATCAGTATATTTCATATTCCTGTTTATCATTTGGTCCATTCAGCGATGAGTTCGCGCTGTTCTCCTTCTGGCAACAAGAAATTTTGCCATTCCCCATTGCGCCGCTGCCGGGTAGTTTCAAATAAGCAAATTCCAGCCGTTACGGATAAATTTAAACTTTGCACAAATCCGCTCATCGGGATATGTATTTTTCGGTCAGCGGCAGCCACTATTTCAGGCGATAATCCGCGATGTTCATTGCCAAATAGCCAGGCTATCTTTTGTTCGGAAAAATTAGCGCTAAACAAACTTTCGACGGCACTGTCTAAAACCGTGGCCACCGTGGAAAATCCTCGCTGCCTGAGCGTGGCAAAACATTCCTCATGCGAACTAAAAGTATGAAATTGCAACCATGAATTAGCCGAAGCCGAACTCGCCGGACCTATCTTCGCCGGGTTAAATTTTTTTTCTTCTTTAAAAATCAAAAAAACCTCGGGAATGCCGAATGCTTCGCAGCTACGCAGCACTGCTGCCGCGTTGTGCGGATCGTGAATATCTTCCAGTACCACCGCTGCCTGCTGGCGCGCGGCGGCTACCAGATTCATTTTTTCGTTACGCTGGTTGGTCATGGTGCCGAGCTTTAAAGGTAGGAAGGCGAGAATATCATTTATTTAAGATAAGACTGGTATTTCTTCCGGATTTTAGCAACTTTAGGGCTAATAACGACCTGGCAATAGGGCTGATCTTGATTTTCCGCGTAGTAATTCTGATGGTGTTGTTCGGCCGGGTAAAAATTAGTTAGCGGTTCAACGGCCGTAACAATCGGACGATCAAAAACCTTCTCTCGCGTTAGTTCGTCGATAAAGGCTTCCGCGTTTTGCTTCTGCGTTTCATTTTGGTAAAAAATGACTGATCGGTATTGTTCACCCCTGTCATTGCCTTGTTGGTTTAAAGTCGTTGGATCATGGGCCGAGAAATAGACTTCCAGCAATACGCGAAAGGGAATAATACTCGGGTCAAATTCCATTTTAATTACTTCCGCGTAACCGCTCGCGCCTCCACAGACTTCCTGGTATGTTGGATTTGGTTTGGTGCCACCAGCGTAACCAGAAGTAATTCCGGCCACCCCTTTGAGTTGGGCAAATACCGCCTCCACGCACCAAAAACAGCCACCGCCAAATACCGCACTTTCCATAGGATTAAGTATTTTTAAAAATTAAAATATACAATCTATCGTACCGAATGGTATCCACCCCCCACGCCTTTTTTAGAGAATACCATTTGCCAGAGCTGTAAGTTTCGGGCGCGGAACGCTCCCGCTAGACTGAGTAAGTAGTATTTCCACATCCGATAAAAACGTTCATCGTATTTGTTTTTCAGTTCCGGCCAATGCTCGTTAAAATTTTTGTACCAGGCCAGAAGGGTTAGGCTGTAATCATACCCAAAATTATGCCAATCTTCCATAACGAACAATTGCTCGGCCGCCCGGCCAATTTGGGCGATTGAGGGCGCCATTCCATTAGGAAAAATGTATCTATGAAACCAGGGATCGGGTGTATGTATCGAAACATTATTGCCAAACGTATGCAGTAAAAACAAACCATCATCTTTCAAGCAACGCTCGGCCACCCGCATGAACGTAGGATAATTTTTGTATCCAACGTGCTCAAACATCCCCAGCGAGACTATATGATCAAATCCTTCATTTATTTCCCGGTAATCTTGCAGCCGGAATTCAATCGGCAACCCCCGACAGAGTTCTCTTCCCAAAGCGACCTGTTCCTTGGACACCGTCAACCCAACGCACTGTACCCCATAACGTTCAGCCGCAAACTTCATGAAACTGCCCCAGCCACAGCCAATATCCAGCACCCGTTGCCCCGCTTTTAAGCCTAATTTCCGGCAGACCAGATCTAGCTTAGCTTCCTGAGCTTGTTCCAGATTCTGCGCGGTTTTCCAATAGCCGCAGGTGTACGTTAATCGCGAATCAAGCATTGCTTGGTACAAGTCGTTACCCTTATCATAATGTTCGCGGCCAATTTGAAACGCCCGGGATCGTGATTGCAAATTTACCAGTCTACCAGCCACGTCTCGCAGCGGTGCTAAAAAACGTGAGCTGACCTGCCCATCAGTACCCGATCGCAAAAGGAGAAAAATAAATTCATCTAAACGCTCACAGTCCCACCAGCCCTCCGTATAGCTTTCACCCAGACCAAGCGAGCCGTGCGCCAACACTCGCCAGAAAAATCGTTCATCGTGAATTTGTGGGTCACTCCGGTTTGGTCCATCCAAAGTAATTCCCGCCGGGCCTAGTAGCTTAGCAAAGTAGGGGCGCAAGCGGGAATGCTGCATAGGGCCAAAGTATTATGGCGCGTGTAACGAAAAAATCTACTTCCTTTACTCTAGTATGCCAACATACCTGGCAAAGTCAACAAAAAAATATGGCTTGGGTGTACCAATGGTTTTTGTTGTCTAATTTTGTCCGGCCGAACCGAACGTTCCGAATTGTCGGGCTAGTGGGACTTGAACCCACGGTCTCATGCACCCCATGCATGCGCGATAGCCAACTTCGCTATAGCCCGAGTAAGTGAGGAATAACAGAGCTTGCTCTGCTTATTCCGAACGACGAGGGCTATGCCGCACAGCATAGCCGGTACCTTATTTTAAAAATTTCTCTATGTATAGCCCGTGCTTCGGGCTGAAAGGCAGAGTTGCTCAGGTAATTTTTCAATTGCGATTTTGATGGCTATACAACGTACAACCCTTTCGCATTTGACGTTCCTGGAGCATAACACAACAATCATGCCTTTTCAAGCCCTCCAGAAATATGATATAGTAAACTCGTTATCTAACTAATCACTATGGTAAATCTTAAACCGTTTTTCACCGAGGCCATCAAAAAAGACGCTTCTGATTTACATTTAGTTGGGGGCGAGCCGCCTTTAATTCGAGTAGAGGGTGTCCTGCAGTCACTGACCGAAAAAGTGCTTAACCCAGGCGAGCTTTATAGTTCAATAATGGGCCTTCTCTCCAAGGAGCAAAAAAATCGCTACGATTCGCAAAAAGAACTTGATTTTGCCTACGAATTGGATGACACACGTTTTCGTGTCAATTTGCATCAACAACGGGGCAAGATTGGCCTGTCGGCCCGTTTGATTCCGCAAGAAATCCCCACTCCTGAAGATCTAAATTTTGAGTCGGCTTTGCTCGGAGCGTCAGAGTTGCTTGACGGCCTGGTGCTCATAACCGGCCCTACCGGTTGCGGAAAATCAACCACCATCGCTTCGCTTATTCAACAAATAAACAAAAACCGTGCCGCTCATATCATTACGATCGAAGATCCAATTGAATTTGCCTTTACCGAAGAAAAAAGTTTAGTGGAACAACGCGAAGTCGGTACCGATACCCTGTCCTTCGCGAACGCGTTGAAATATATTTTGCGCCAGGATCCGAACGTAATTTTTGTCGGCGAAATGCGCGACCCTGAAACAATTGCCACCGTGCTTACTGCCGCCGAAACCGGTCATCTGGTATTTTCCACCCTCCATACTGGTAGCGCCGCCGAAGCGATTGAGCGCATTGTGGATGTGTTTGAAGGTTCTCGCCAAAAACAAGTGCTGATTCAACTTTCGGCCGTATTGCGCATGGTGGTGGCGCAACAATTGGTTCCCGCCACCGATCATGGCCGCGTGCCAGCGCGCGAAATTTTGGTAAATACCCCGGCGGTGGCTAACTTAATCCGGGAAAACAATATCGCTCAGCTTAAATCAATGATTCAAACCGGCTCCAAAGATGGCATGGAATCAATGGAAAATTCCATGAAGGGCCTGGTCAAAGCTGGGTGGGTAGACCAGGAAACCGCCGAAAAAAGAATGGGTGTCAGTCGCCGGGTGTAAATACGCTATGGAACAAAATGTACTGGAGGTGCTGAAAAAAATTAACGCTGTTTCCAAAAAAATCAAAACGCCCGCCTATGTCGTGGGCGGTTTTGTGCGTGATTGTGTAATGGGAAAGTCAACCAATAAAGATATTGATATCGTGGTCGAGGGTAGCGGCCTGGGGTTTGGCCAGGCGTTCGATGTTGCGCTTAAACAAACCGGTAGTTTGGTTGAATTCCCTGATTTTGATACGGCCCGTTATGTGCTACCTTCCTCCGAAGAACTGCCCGGCCTGGTAGTTGAATTCGCCGGGGCGCGTTCCGAGCAATATCACCCCACCACGCGCAAGCCCGTAGTAGAAAAAGCCAACTTGCAGGCCGATTTATCCCGTCGCGACTTTACGGTCAACGCCATGGCCATACCCGTTGCGGCGTTCGCCGGCCGCGCGCAGCTCACCCCCGAAAAACTAATCAAAAAAATTATTGACCCGTTTAACGGGCAGCAGGATTTGACCGATAGGTTGCTGTGCACTCCGCTTGAGCCAGACGTTACTTTTAGCGATGATCCACTGCGGATGCTGCGTGCAGTTCGGTTTGCCGCGCAGCTCCATTTCGCGATTGATCCAGGAGTGCTAAAAGCAATTCACCATAACCGTGAGCGCATCAAGATAATTTCTGGTGAACGCGTGCAAGAAGAACTGCTGCGTTTGCTGGGCACAGATGAACCATCGATCGGTTTTATTTTATTATTTCAAAGCGGCTTGTTGGATTTAATCCTGCCCGAAATTTCCGCCCTCGACGGGGTCGAGGATATGTACGGGCACCAGCATAAGAACAACCTTATTCATACCTTTAAGGTGGTAGATAATATTGCCGGTCGCTCCGAAAATATCTGGTTGCGGTTCGCCGGATTGCTGCACGATATTGGTAAGCCAGCCACCAAACGATTTGTTTCCAAAATTGGCTGGACTTTTCATGCTCACGAACACGTTGGTCGTAAAATGGTGTTTGCGCTTGCCAAACGCCTGCGGCTATCGCGCGACCACACCGATTATCTGGCCAAACTGGTGCGCTGGCACATGCAGCCCATCGCGCTGATGGATGAAGGTGTCACCGATTCCGCCGTCCGCCGTTTGATTGTCAGCCTGGGCGAAGAGATTAACGATTTGCTTATTCTGGGGCGCAGCGATATTACCACCGGGAACCCCGCCAAAAAGGAACGGCGCTTGAAAAATTACGAGGGGTTGGAATCCCGAGTAGCCGAGGTAATTGAAAAAGATAAATTGCGCGCCTTTCAATCGCCGCTTCGCGGCGAAGAAATAATGGCGTTAGCCGGCCTTAAACCGGGACCAACGGTTGGTAAAATTAAAGAAGCTATTGAAGAAGCGATTTTGGACGGTATTATTCCCAACGAATATGAACCCGCTAAAGAGTATTTTGCCAGAATTAAGGACCAATACTTGGCCGAAGCGGCTGAATGGGAGCGACTAACCTTTAGTATTGACAAAACTCCCTGAAAGTGATCTGATGTGTGCTGAAGAAAGGGGTTCTAGCCATGAAGTTGTTCCCAAAGTTTTTCCTGCTTTGTTCCCTTGTCCTCAGTCCTGGCTGCTCGTTGGTCGACGACATCGTCGACGCGGGCAGAAGTCTCGGTGCCCCGACCCCGCGGTTCGACTATATGGAGCGCAGGCTCCAAAAGGAGGGTCTCCCCGGCTGCGAAGTGCACCTGCTCGACGGCACGCCGCCGGAGGTGGCAAAGTACAAGCTGCTCCAGCTGATTCCCAAATCGGACCTCGGCCATGGCCAGTCCAGCCTGTTCGTGCAGGTGGTGCTCGAGAGCAACGGGGCGCGCGTAAGCTGTGAATGCCGCAGCTACGAGGATTTCCTGAGCGTCGCCGGGGAGGGAAAACCCTTGCCCGAGGCCTGGAACAACTATCCCATCCACCGTTGCCTACGCGGCCCCAAAGAGAACTATCAGCGCTACGATCTGCTTTTGACCTGCGGCAACTCCCGTCGTCAGGGCGCTCAGTACAAGAACGGCAGGCTGGATCTGCTCTGCGAATAGCGGTTCACCGCTAGCAAGGGCTTCTCACCTTTCTTCCCTCACCCCTTTTTGTTCCTTGGAGCAGGCAGGGGAGAGTCAATCACATGTATGTAGTTCATGCATGATCACACCCTGTCATTCCCGCGCAGGCGGGAATCCACAACTACCAAAACACCTGGATCCCCGTTTTCACGGGGATGACAGACTAGGTATGCGCCAAGTGGATACATGTGGAGTCGGTACCAAATTTTTTTGGCTGGGAATCAACTCAACGGCCACCCTGCCTTTCTGGTAAAATCTTAAAAAAATAAGTATGAAATTTCATACTTGTTTTAATTTAAAAACAAAACCACCCTGTTTGCTCCTTCATTTTATTTTGATCGAGTCAAAGCAAAATGGGGGATAGGGTGGTTTGGTTGCCCACGACCTCTCTCTAGGCCGGGCGCTTACGCCGACGGCCGATGAAGAGGAGCGCGAGGAGGGCCATGTACGGGAGTACGCCCGTCAGGTCGCCCGGCTGGCTCTGGGTGGCGCTGCAGCCAAAGCGCGCCGTGTTGCCGTCGAAGCAGTTGTAGACGACGCCCGGAAGCAGATCGCAGCGCCCCACGCCCTCTTTCCACGAGCAGGAGCAATTCTGTTCGCGGTGGGTGTGGATGTACCCACACCGGTCGCAAGCCGCCCGGCTGTACTGACCATTTTCATCACGGCACTCGGCGGTTGGACTTTCCGCCAAGGCGCTGCTGCTCGCGAGCAGGGTCAACAAAAGGCTCAAAAGCAATCCGTGGCAATGCATAGATGCCTCCTTGGCGGTAATCAGTTCCGCCTTGTGGCGGATAAGCTAGCAGCATCCGGCATAATCGTCAACATCATTAACAAAAAAATCCTCGTGGGGATTATCATGTAATAGAGAGTAAGGAGGGGCCGCAACCAGGAACCCGCGCACGTTGAGGGGGAGGAAGCGTGCGGAAGCGCAAGGTTGCGGCCTTAAATTCGGGGCAGGAGGATTCGAACCCCCGATCGCGACTTTGGTTGCCGCTGCTTTAACCACTAAGCTATGCCCCGAGATTAGGTAAATTTAAGCAGTAGCCAAAGGCTTCGTCAAGCCAAGCAGCTAACGTACCGATGAAATAAATCAATTGCATTTTTGGTACTCTATGTTAGAGTAACCTTTGTATGACCGATACCCAAGCCATTAAAGATCGCATTGACATCGTCGCTCTGATTCAAGAGTACGTACCGCTTAAAAAGGCTGGTATCAATTGGAAGGCCAATTGCCCGTTTCACAACGAAAAATCACCATCTTTTATGGTGCATAGCGAAAAGCAAATTTGGCATTGCTTTGGCTGCAGCAAAGGTGGGGACATCTTCAGTTTTATTCAGGAAATGGAAGGATTAGACTTTCCTGGAGCGCTTAAACTCCTGGCTGCCCGCGCGGGCGTGCAACTCGAAAATATCCGTCCCGCGGCCGAAACGAGTCAGCGCAACCGGCTTTTGGAAATAAACGAAACAGCGGCTAATTTTTTTCACCGTTTTTTATTAGAAATTCCCGCCAGTAAACCGGCACGAGAGTATCTGGTTGATCGAGGCCTAACCGAAGCCACAATTCGTGCTTGGCGGATTGGTTTTGCGCCCGATCAGTGGGAGCTACTGACCAAGTATTTGTTAAAAAAAGGTTTTGGGATTGATGATATTGTAGCCAGCGGCTTGACTATTAAAAAAGATGATGCTTCCACCACAAACCTGCGTGGTTTTTATGATCGTTTTCGGGGTCGGATTATGTTCCCCTTAAGCGATGCCCAGGGCACGGTTCTTGGTTTCACCGGGCGAGTGCTTGTGGAAACCGAACAAAGCGGCGGCAAGTACGTTAATACCCCAGAAACACCCGTGTTTAACAAATCAAAAATGCTCTTTGGGTTACCACAGGCAAAAACATTCATTAAATCCCAGAATCTGGCGGTGTTGGTCGAAGGCCAGATGGACGTAATCAGTTGTCACCAGGCAGGCATGCAAAACGTGGTAGCCGCTTCGGGCACGGCTTTGACCGAAGGGCAATTGCGAATTTTAAAACGCTATACCAGCAATCTAGCCATGGCTTTCGATGCTGATTCCGCCGGTATCCGGGCTGGAGGGCGCGGGGCAGATCTTGCACTGGCCGAAGGATTTAATGTCCTGGTTATTCAAATCCAGGGTGCTGTCGCCAAAGATGCGGATGAATGCCTAAAGAAAGCTCCGGATGTATGGTTTAAGGCGGTCAAAGACGCCCGCGAAGTAATGGAGTGGTATTTTGCTTTGCAATCAAGCAAGCTCACCAGTTCCGTTCCTCGGGAACGACAACAAGCCGCAGATTTACTGCTTGAAAAAATTGCCGTTATTCCGCACGCTATTGAACAAGAACAATGGTTGCGGCGACTTGGCGAAACCGTCGGTGCTGAGCTTGGGTTGCTACGGGAGGAATTACGTCGCCACAAAAAAGGCCTTGGCAAAGCAATTTTATCGCCAACGGCGATAGTTCCGGCAGTTGCTCCCCCGGAGCCTGCCACCCGTCAGGAACGCCTCCAAGAGGCTCTTTGGGCACTGCTGCTTAAATTCCCTGATTTGTTTGCAGGTATAAAAGATCGTTTAACTCCTCTGTACTTCACCGACCCCGCCTTTTTAGCCCTTTACCAGCTTTTTGAGCAGTGGTATACTAATCCATATTCGCTTGCCGAACAGCTTGCTAAGCTGTCGTTGCGTCGTGGCAACGAATCGTTGACAGATGTACTTGAACTTGAAGCAGTCCGAGCCTACGAATCAACCACTCCGGAGCAAGCCGTGGCCGAGGCTGAGAATTTAGCCTTGCACCTCGGCGAGGAATGGAAGAAAGTTCGTCGTCGGCAATTGCTTGAACAATTAAGGCAATCCGAACAAACCGGCGACTCCGAACAAACTAACCAGTTGCTTGCAGAGCTTCAAAAATTATAATTTTTTTCCCATGCCACCCAAGAAAAAAATTGCCCGCAAATTATCAATTCGCAAGTCAGTATCGACAAAGCCCAAAGTCCGGCCAAAAAAGCCAGTGGTAAAAAAAGCCAAGGTCGCGCCGCAGAAAAAAACGCGTACCGCGCTCACCCCCAAGGGTTTATCGAAAAAATCGCTTAAAAAAGTTTTTAAAAATAAGCCCAAAGCTCCACGAATTTTACCTCCGCCCGAGCCGATTATTGAACCAACCAACGACCAGTTGTGGGAATTATTGCGTAAAGGGCGCAATCGCGGTTTTATTACCGAAATTGAGCTCCTGCGCGCTATGCCGCAGCCCGAAGAATATCTGGATTTATACGAAGGCTTTTTAGAGGCTTTGGAACGAAATGGCCTTACAATTGTCGAAGCAGCCCCCCAGTTGCTCGGCAAACCACAAGAACAGAAAGATTTACTCAAACAGCTTCAAGGCGCCCAACCAGATATGGAAGCGCCATTTGATCTTGGTCAAATTTCTTCCGACTCGATCCAGATGTATTTACGAGAGATCGGTAAAATTCCACTTCTTAAAGGTGAAGAAGAAGTCAATCTCGCCCGCCGCAAAGAGCGGGGCGACAAGGGCGCCGAAAAAAAATTAATCGAAGCCAACCTGCGGTTGGTGGTTTCAATTGCCAAAAAATTTGTCGGCAAAAGCCTGTCGTTGTTGGATTTAATTCAGGAAGGCAATATTGGATTATTCCGCGCCGTTAAAAAATTTGATCACCGCAAAGGGTATAAATTTTCCACCTACGCCACGTGGTGGATTCGCCAAGCCATCACCCGCGCCCTGGCCGACCAAAGCCGCACCATCCGTATTCCGGTGCATATGGTGGAAACCATCAACCGTTTCCAGCAGGTCCGCCGCCGCCTGATGCAGGATTTGGGCCGCGACCCCACCGTTGAAGAGTTAGCCGCCGAAATGGGTGAAGAAGTCGAAAAAATCCAGCACATCATTAAAATTTCACAGGACATGGTCTCGCTCGAAGTATCGGTTGGCGATGAAGATGAAGACACCCAGTTGAGCGATTTTATTGAAGACATCAAAAATATTTCGCCGGATCGCGCCGCCGGGCTGCAAATTTTGCGTGATTACGTGCAAGAATCAATCAAAAGCCTTTCGCCACGCGAACAAAAAATCCTCGAGATGCGTTTTGGGCTTTCCGATGGCGTCACCCATACCCTCGAAGAAGTTGGGCAGGAATTCGGAGTTACCCGTGAACGCATCCGCCAGATCGAAGCGAAAGCTCTGGAAAAAATTCAACAATCCGATCTGATCAGTAAATTACGGGATTATTAAGAACAGAATGCTGCATACCAACCTATAAGGTATGTTTAATACAGGAACGGTGCTCAAGAAACAAATCGGCAATTAATTGTTTCAAGATTTGGGAATTTTTTATTTATGAAAATTATTTTCTCCGGTGGGGGAACGCTTGGCCCAGTGATTCCTCTTTTAGAAATCGCTCGTGTTGCCAAAAACCACAACCCCAAAACCGAATGTCTTTGGATCGGTACAAAAAATGGCCCGGAACGCGCCGTGGTTGAAGCGGCAGGGTTGGGATTTTTAATGATTGGCGCGGGTAAGTGGCGCCGCTATCTTTCGTTTTGGAATTTCATCGATATATTCAAAATTATAATCGCTTTTTTTCAATCCATTTTTTTGTTAATTCACGAACGGCCCGATTTACTTGTTTCCGCAGGCGGGTTCGTGAGTGTGCCGCTTCACTATGCCGCTGGGATGCTAGGAATTCCTACCTGGGTTCACCAGCAAGATATTACTCCGGGCCTGGCAAACCGGCTGATGGTTCCGATAGCCAAAAAAGTTACCACCGCTTTGCAAGAGACGGCTGCAAAGTTCCCGGTTCGTAAAACCGAATGGATCGGAAACCCTTCGCGTGAACTGCATTTTAGCGACCGTGCCGCTGCTCGCCGTCAATTCGGCATTCCGCCAGATGCCGAGGCTGTTATTTTCGCGCTTGGCGGGGGGACAGGTTCCAGTATTATAAACCAGATGATTATTGAAGGATTATCCGGTTGGCCGCACAGTTGGCACGTGCTCCACCTTACTGGTAAAGAACGCCCTGGCGAGCTGTCGGAACGTGCCAGCAATACGTTTCCGAATTATCATGTCTATAAATTTTTTACCACCGAAATGGCCGCCGCTTATGCCGCCGCCGACATAGTCATTGCCCGCGCTGGCTTTGTTACGCTCACTGAATTAGCTGCCCTTGCTAAACCCGCTGTCATAGTGCCCATGAGCGGAACTCATCAAGAAGAAAACGCTCGTTTTTTTGCCTCCCGGCATGGAGTTGCTACTTTGCGTGAGGAAACTGAAGGCGGGCTCAAGCTGGTGCAGATCACCAAAAATTTAATGCAACATCCAGCCGAACGCCAAGCATTGGGCGACCGCTTGCATAATTTACTGCCCCGGGCTAGCGAAGAAAAAATTTACAACATTATTTGTACTTTAACCGGCGCGCTATGAACCTCCTTGAACCTGGGCAAACACCAGAAAAATCCCAATGGTATAAAAAAATAATTCCACCAGGAAAAGAACGGCTGGCAGCCTTTGTTGGTGTTGGTGCGGTATTGGTTGTTGCCGTCGCGCTCGTGTTTAAATTTTCGGCGGTGCTTAACCAAATTGTCCCAAAAGCAGAATTTGCCCTGGCCTATACGCTCGTTCAGGATAAAGTCTCTAAAAGCGCTCCGATCGTACTTAATCTGCCCGAAAATATTACCATCACTGAACCAGCGCAAGCCATTAAATTTGATCCCGAGATTAAAGGCAGCTGGCAAACTGCTCATAGTACCAAAATAGCAATTTTTAAACCCGCCAAAGCATTGGAAGTTGGAAAATACTACAATGTACGCCTGGCCACGGCTAATGGAGAGATTGGGAAAGATTTTTTAGCCGACGAGGATCCGGCGGTCGAAGCTTTTTTTCCGGCGGCTGGTTCGGAGGCTGCTGAAAAAACCAACATTACGGTGGTCTTTAACCGCCCTATGGTCCCAGTTACCACGCTCCAGGAGCTTGATAAAGCCCCGGTGGGCGTTTCGATTGTTCCGCCCACCGATGGTCGTTATAAATGGGTCGGCACGCATACCCTTCAATTCATCCCCGCTACCCGTCTGATTCGCTCCTCGCAATATCGAGTAAAAGTAAATACCGACGCTAAATCGCTCGACGGCTTACCGGTTAAGCCCGCCGAAGCGGTTTTTCAAAGCCGTTTACTGCGTTTTGCCAGTATTGATTCTGGCAACCACTTGTATGATGAACCGCTCAATATTCGTTTTAATCAGCCAGTTGATTTAGAGCGCACGAGCAAAGAAATTTCAGTCGCGATTGGGGGGCAGGGGATACCGCTTACTTTTGAATATGGAATCACGCGTGTCTATAATGCCGCTAAAAAATCATATGATTCGGTGCCTGATCATTCAGTAATCGCCGTGTACCAAAAACAGGATCGCCATCGTCGTGCTAAAGTCTGGGACTTTAACAGCAACTATACGCTGCGTATCAAGCAGGCCTTTCCCGAAGAAGGCACTCAAAACCTGGCCGAAGAACGTACAGCTGACTTTACGGTTGGTGAACCGATCGCCAGTATTATGGCTGAATCAGATCGCGCAAGCATCAACAATTCTTTCGCAAGCCTTAATTTCTTTGACCCCGAAGGCCGCGTAGTGGTTTCATTTTATGATGAAATTGATTTAGAACAAAGCACTATTAACGCGCCTAATCTCAAGAAAATTGGTTACGGCCAGAAATGCGCCGATGGATCTGATCCGGAAAGTCAAGGACCAAACGAAATTCCGTGCGAAAAAATAGTTGATCGTACAACCGCGTTTCTTTCATTTAACGCCGCTAAATTTACGTCCGGGCAAAAATTCGGTATTGAATTCAAAAAAATTGTTACCCCCGAAGGCTTTACGGTCAATCCATCGCCCATTATTAAACAGATACGAGTTTTCCCAGCGCTGGCCCTTACCCAGACAGTCCCGGCCAGCAATGCCACGCAAGCCAGCGTTACCAGCCTTACCCTGTGTACCAGCAATCCACTGCAAAAACCTGCCAAAGAAGACTTTGGCCAGGTTGTGCAAGCCAACGCTCAGGTTGATTTCAAATCGTGGGGGTATAGTACCTATGTCGAACAAGAGCCAGTTACTGGGCAAACGGGCTGCCATGTGGGTGAATTTAGCACTTCACTATACTATGGGTTGGTTCCTAATGCCGATTACCGCCTTGACTTACACCTGACCGACCAATTTGGCCAACAACAGAACGCGACGCTTAAATTTCATACCGAAAAAATCAAGCCAGAGTACTTAAATTTTTATCATTTTCAAAAGGAGTACAGCGTAACGCCGCCAACCAAAACCAGGTTAACCTATGCGGCAGAAAACATGGATTTCGTGGATATTTCAATCTGTAAGGTTTCGCCCGAAACCATGCTCACGCAATTGGAAAATAAACTTTCTTTCAGCGAAGGGCCGGGTAGCGTCACGGGTTGTCTGGAAACTGCGGCCAAGCGTTTGGAACTGCCTGATCGATATTGGGTAAAAAATTACTTTACGCTAGATGTAAAAGATTATTTCATCGAACCAATCGGGCAGTATATCATCACCTTCGCTCACCCCGATTATCGCGAACGTGGCGAGAAAAAACGCCAAGTATTTGAGCGCTCGTATTTGACGGTTACTAATTTGGGAATTGTTGAAAAAAAGGTAGAGCTGTGGGATAGCCCAGGGAGTAGTACTTGGCAAAAACCATTGAGCATGGCCGAAAAACAAAAGCTGTCTAATTTATATTGGGTTACAAACCTTTCTACCCTTGCCCCTGTAACCGGGGCCACCGTTGGCCTTTTTGCTGGCGATCCGCCAACCGGAAATTATGATCCTAACCGTGTAGTTAGCCTGCACCTGGCCGCCGACGCCCCCACTGATGAAAAAGGAATAGCTCGACTTGCGCCGGTAAATTATTTATACGGTGCCATTGTTAAATTCGGTTCAGACAGCGCCTTTACCCAGGATGTGGTGAATTTAGCCTCCGCAGAAAACGCCAGTCAGGCCGAGAAAATGTATGTCTACACCGACCGGCCGATTTACCGGCCAGGGGACACCGTTAAATTCAAAGGTTTATACCGGGTTGGGTATGATGGCTCATACGAAATTTTCCGGGATAAAAAAGTAATCATTACCGTCTACGACGCGGCCGAGAAATTATTAAAGACACAAGATTTGTCAGTAAATGAATTTGGAACCTTTAATGGCGAAGTGCTGCTGGACACCGCCGCGCCACTTGGTTCATACCGTATTGAGGTTAACAATCTCGGCCAGAACTGGTTTGATGTTCAAGAATACACTCCCGCAGCTTTCAAAATAGCGGTTAACACGGATAAGCCAGAATATGTTTCTCGCGAAAACGTGAATTTAGATGTTCAGGCTGATTACTATTTCGGGGTGCCGCTCGACGGAGGAACGGTGGAATATAGCATTGTTAGTCAGGACTATTATTTCGACAAATACCAAGGGGCCGATTTCCAATTCGGTAACGGCTGGTACAGTTGTTATGACGAATGCTCCTACGGAGATAAATTTATCCTGCGTGATTCAGTTGAGTTAGATTTGGGTGGACACGCCAAAATTACGCGTAATTTTGATTTTGAAAAATTGTTCCCCAAACCCGAAAACCGCCAGAGCAAAATTATCGTTGTGTATTTAACCGTTAAGAACAAAAACGGCCAGTCTGTTTCCACTCAAAAATCATTCCTAATGCACGCTGGTGAATTCTATCTAGGGCTCAAAGCAGATAAAACATTTCTTGCTAAAAATCAAAGTACCGGAGTTCAGCTTAAATCTGTCGACATCCTCGGTAAAGATACAGCAATAAATGAAATCACCCTGGTATATAACAAGATAAAATGGCTGAAAAATCGTCGCCAAGAAGTAGACGGCGGGTACTATTATACCTGGGAGAAAAAAATAGAGCCGGTTAAAACGCAAACACTTAAAACCAACAAACAGGGCTTGGCCAACGCGTCGTTTGTCGTCGCGAGCGAAGGCGAATACATTATCGAAGCCAGCAGCCGCGACGCGCGGGGGAATACCGTTACGAGCCGGTCAGAAGTGTATGTTTATGGCGAAGGGCAGATAGATGTTCAGCCGAGCAACGATACCAGTTTAGAGGTTACCCCCGAAAAAAATGCCTATCAGGTAGGGGATACGGTTGCGGTCGTTATTAAATCGCCCTTCCCCAAGGGTAAGGCGTTAATTTCTTTGGAACGAGGTCAAGTATTCCAGTACCAGGTTGTAGACGTCAACCAGAGCATCTTCCGCTACGAATTTAAAGTCACGAAAGATTTTATTCCGAATATTTTTTTGTCCGTAGTATTGATCGCTCCCGACCCAGAAGTAAAATACGGCCAAGTTCGATTCTCGATAGACACCAAGGAGCGTAATCTAAAAATCAACGTGCAATCAAACAAAACGGAATATCTACCTGGGGAAGAAGTAACTTTAACGTTTGCGGCAACCGATCACGCCGGGGCGCCAGTGGCCGCTGAATTTTCAGCGGCGGTAGTAGATGAAAGCGTTTTGGCGCTCAAAGGCAACCCCAATAAGAATCCGGCCGCTTTTTTCTATGATGGCTTCCCTCTGACGGTGGCCACGTACAGCAATGTAAAAAATATTTTACATCAGGTAGATGTCGCGCTTGGCACCAAAGGGGGCGGGGGCGGGATGCCCGCTGATTTGGCGGGTAAAAAACGTGGCGAGTTCAAAGACACCGCTTTCTGGCAGGCGGTCATTGTCACCGATAAAAACGGTCGGGCCGAGGTTAAATTCAAATTGCCCGATAACCTAACCTCGTGGCAAGCCGAAGTGGTTGGCCTAACCAAAGATACTCAGGTTGGTGCCGGTTATGCGCAATTTACAAGCAAAAAAGAGGTAATGGCCGTGCCGCTCGTTCCCCGTTTTGTTGTGCCTGGTGATAGTTTTATGGTGGGCGCCACAATTTTCAACCAAACCGCGGATCGGCAAAAATTACAGGTTAAGCTCGAAAGCAACACGCTTACCTTGGTTGATAAGAAAACACAAAAAGAGATTGTGCTTGCTGCTGGGCAAAGTAAAAAAATATATTTTGCCGTCGCCGCTCCAGAAAAATTGACCGAGGGGCAACATAAATTCACAATTACCGCTCAAAATGAGCGTTACCGCGATAGTGTCGAAGGGCAGAGCAAAATTGTCCGTAACGAAACCTATGAAACTGTTGCTACCGGCGGACAAAGTACCGCTGATATTGTAAAAGAGTGGTTGTACGCGCCTGGCAACATTATTCCCGATCGTGGCGAAGTAACCGTTCGACAAAGCGCTACGCTCGCGGTGTTCTTGTCAGACGGTGTTAAATATCTCGCCGATTATTCCTATGGCTCGGCCGAAGCCTTTGGTAGTAAGCTGCGCAGCCTGGCGTTAATTAAGCAAGTGAGTAAAATAAAAAATATCGGCAACCAGTTTGCCGCTATTAAAGAATTTGATTTAGATGGAAAAAAATATCCGCTGGAACAAGCCGTAAAAGTATTGCTAGCCGAACTGGCGCGACGGCAAAATAGTGATGGGGGATTTACGTATTATCCGGGTGCTGGCAGCTACTACAGTACGACTTCAAATCTGTATTTGTCTATCGCGCTCGCCAGCGATTTGCGCCAAGCCGAAATTGCCGGTTTACCAGTTGACAAAACAATGCTCAAAAATTTGCAGATGTATCTTGGTAAACAGATTCAGCAACTCCAATTTCCGTACCCGCCCGTTGTTAGTGGAGAAAAGTATTATCCCGGTTTTGCTCCGTCCATCAGTGCCCTTAACGCCTCGGCAATCTCTCCGCCGCCGGCGTATAAACCCTCAATTGATCGAGACACGCTCATTATGTTGGCAATTGCCGCGAGTGATTTAAAAGCATATGGGCCAATGGATGTTTCGTTGGTAGAACAAGTCCGCAAATTGCTTGGGGATAAAACTTACCTGCAAGATCAAATCAGCCATACCAGTTTGCTTAACCTGGCCCTATTGTTGAAAGCCGAAGAAAAAATATTTGGTTCCAGTGCCCTGCAAAATGTATTAAACATATTAAAAAATGATCTGGAAATTGATTCGCGCGGCACGCATTTGGGCAATGCCGAGCGCATTTTTTGGGAATGTTATGAAACCCCGATTAAAAACACCGCTCTCCTGCTCAAAGTGTTCAGCGTTGCCAAAGACAATACGCCGGTGACAGATCGGATACTCCGTTGGTTGGTGGCCGGCCGGAGCGCCGATGGGTCGTGGGGGTCAACCCAAAACACGGTTGCGGTAATAGATGGTTTCACGAGTTACTTGCAATGGAAGAACGAGGGAGAAGCTAACTTTACTCTTGCCACACTATTTAACGATGTCGAAAAGAGTAAGTTTACGTTTGCGGGCCAGACGATTACCGCTCAAAAGGAATTCCAGTTGTCGGTGGCGGACTTGCCCAAAGACACGTTCAGCACAATTCAGTTCAAAAAAATTGGCCACGCCAAACGTGCCGACACGTTCTACTACGATATTGCCTTTCGCTACTTCTTGCCAGTTTCTGCCCTGCCTCCCCGCGACGAAGGCTTTAGTATTGAACGTTCTCTATACGCCCAAAGTGATACTGAATTCTCTCAGCCACTCTCCCAAGGAAAAGTTGGTGATGTCTTGCGTGTTCGACAAAAAATTATTATTCCCAAAGCACGTAACTATGTTTCAATCAACGACTATATTCCGGCGGGCGCTCAAATTGTAAACACCAGTTTGGCCACCGAAGATCAGTCGCTTGGTTCACCGGCAGGGGGTTTTGCTTCAGAAGAATGGATGCGCTATGAACCAGCAGAATATTCAGACCTCTACCCTTCTCAGACCGAGACCCGCGACGATCACTTGCACCTAATGGTTGAACATTTGGAACCGGGCGTTTACGTGTATGATTACTATATTCGTTTGTTGGTGCCGGGCAAATTTAATTATCTGCCGGCTACCATTGCCGAATCGTACTTTCCCGAAAACTTTGGGCGAACCAGTGGAACAACCTTCACCGTTGTAGAATAGTTTAAAACACAACCCCGGTAGCGTCCGGGGTTGTGTTAATTCCGAAGATTAAGCTGAATTTGTATTTGTTCGGTTTTGTTTCCAAGCTGTGCCTGAATCATATACACTCCAGGAGCGGGCGGGTGCCACGAAAATTCACTCGTATTTTTAAAGAGTTCATCCCCAATGGTCCAATCGGCTTTCTGGGTTGAGCGCAGACGAATTGCGGTGGTGGTCTCCCATAAAAAAACATCGCCAATGTGCGGGGTTAAAATAAGCTCACTTTGGGCGCTGAGCGCCTGCTTCATGAGTTCATAATTATCATTGCCTAAACCAAATTCAGTTAAATCATCCGTTTGGTAGGGGGTCAAAAGGTCAAAATTAAATTTACGGTTATGATTATATGGGCTCGAAAGTAACGCCTGCATACTTTCTTGCCAAATTCGCCCGGCCCCGAGCGTGCCCGAGACTTCGTCGGTAGCGGTATTATCGCTGTTTCCAACCCAGACCCCGACAATAAAATCCGGTGTATACCCAATAGTCCAACTGTCGTGAAAATCACGGGAAGTTCCAGTTTTGACAGCGTAGTCAGAGTAAGGGAGCGTTAAATTGTTTACTTGGCCAAATTGGTCGCTGCCAGTAAGATGGTCCGTTAAAATTTTATTAACCAACTGTATTTCGCCGGGTTTGGCAACTGGTTTTGTAATTATTGGGAACTCTTTGGCGGGTTCCCGACCAACGCGCAACGTGGTTAACTTTCCTTGATTAGTAAAAATCGAAAAGTAATAAGTTAAACGAAGCAAATCCATTTCGAGGCCGCCCAAAGCAATCCCCAAATCATAATTCTCAAGGGGTTGCCGCGGCTTAAATTCCAAGTCATGGAGCAAAAAATTATTAAAATCACTACCCAAAAATTCCAATACTTTTACGCTTGGCACATTCAGGCTATTGTTCAGCGCGTAATGTAAGTTAATATTCCCACGATAATCCCGATCATAATTTTTAGGGTAAAATGAAAACCCCGCGCCTACGGTGTACCGATATTCCCGGTCATTAACAATGGTATATGGTCGCAATCCAGCTTCAAAAGCTTTTAAATAGATGAATGGCTTAAACGTTGATCCAATCGGGCGAGCAGATCGCGCCAGGTTTATTTGGGCGCCGTCTTGCTCACCGGTAGGGTCAGGGGAGCCAATCAAAGCAATTAGTTCGTTTTCGGGCTGTTTAAGCACAGCGATAGCTCCATTGCGGACTTTTTTATCTCGCAGTAAATTCAAATTACGCGCCAGTATAGCGCGTAATTTTTCCGTGAGTTGCTGATCGATATTAGTTTGGCAAAAGTTTTGGCAACTACCAATGAAACCGCGTAATTCAAACGCCGTAGGGCTAGTTACAAATCGATTGAACGCTATTTTTTGGCGAGAAATTTGTTCGGGAGTCAAAACCGATACGGTTTGCGTGGGCTGTTGTAGTTGCGCGGCCAGAGCGCGCGTCGCCGCAGCAGACTCTTCTTTCAAAGGGTTCCAGAGATTTGGATTTTGTCCGGTAGCGGCTAGTTGTAAAGATTGCGTGGTGCCCAGAGTTCCGGCGGAACGTTCAAAATATAAGCGGCTGGCAGTTTCCACCCCCTGCGTTCCGTTCCCCAAAAAAATTATATTTCCATACATCGTCAGTAGTTGCTTTTTGGTAGTGGAAACCTCTAAGACCAGAGTGTAAAAAGCTTCATGCAGTTTATTTTTAAAAGAACGATTATTCTCGTTTCCCAGGAGTATTTTAGCCACCTGCTGGGTAAGGGTGCTGCCGCCTCGATTACCTTGGCCAAGTAAGCGGCGAGCCACGGAGCGGCCAATGCTATACGGGTTAAATCCCAGGTGCCAAAAAAAATATTGATCTTCTTTTTGAATAAAATTGCTTTCTAAATTTTTCGGAAATTCATCTAAATACAAGGCATAGTAGCCACGATTATTTGGCTGTATTGAAATAATCGCTCCGGTGCGATCAAGAACCACCCGCGATGCTAAGTCCACGTAAACGGTTTGCAGATGGTGGGCAGCTCGAAACAGAAAGACAAAAAAAAGTCCTTCCCCCATCAGTATAGCCACCCCTAAAATCAGCAATTTCTGTTGGAGTTTAAAATGCATAAGTTTAAAATGCATATAAGTAGTCAGTAAAGCGCCATTATGATACACTAGCAACCTAGTTTAAGCGAATTCTAAGCAGATATGTTTGAGTTTATTTTCCATAGCGATTTGATTGGACTGATTAAATCAGCCAGTTATTTGGGTCTCTTTGCCATAATTTTCGCCGAATCAGGATTGTTGGTGGGCTTTTTTTTGCCGGGCGATAGCCTTTTATTCACCGCTGGTTTTCTAGCTTCTCAAGAATTTCTGGATATTCGTGTGCTTTGCGTCAGTGTGTTTAGTGGGGCGGTGTTGGGGGATACAGTAGGGTACTGGATCGGTCGAAAGCTTGGTCCGCGGGTTTTTAATCGCCCCGACTCGCTTATTTTTCATCACAGCCATGTAGAAAAAACAAAGTACTTTTTTGAAAAACACGGCGGAAAAACCATTATTATGGCCAGGTTTATGCCGGTGGTCCGCACCTTCGCGCCAGTCTTGGCCGGAGTAGGAAAAATGAACTACCGGACTTTTTTGGTATATAACATCGTCGGTGGGGCACTCTGGGCCCTTGGACTGCCGCTGATTGGGTATTTTTTAGGTAACACTATCCCTGGCATTGAACACTACCTAACTCCCATTATCATTGGGATTATTTTGTTGTCGCTCGCTCCCACTTTTATCCATGTTGCCAAAGATCCCGAGCTCCGGCAGCGTTTTTTGTCGCTATTTAAGCAATCATTACAAAAATTACGAATTATCAAAAAATCAGCGCCAAAAACAGAAGTATAATTTAAAAAAACAACCCTGTTTAGGGGGTTGTTTTGGTGGGTCGGCCGGGGTTCGAACCCGGGACCTTATCCTTAAAAGGGATCTGCTCTACCAGCTGAGCTACCGACCCGGTTGTTTGGTGGACTTTTGACTTTGGAAATGATATACTAAGTCAAAATATAAATCAAGGTGTTTAAGTCTAGGGGAGTGGAAAACTAACTGTGTATATGCTCAATAAAAAGTATTTTCAGAAAATTCGTCAGTCGTTGTTATCATATTCCGAAAAACGCCGTGAAGTGATTAAAGTATCCGGCGACGCTCAGCATTTGGCTAAACGCTGCATTTTTGCCCGCCAGCGAGACGATATTGCCGGAGCGACTGTTGCCTTAAGCGAAGCCGAACAGCTCCTTTCCGGGTTAGTTACTAAGTACAAAAAAGAACCTGATTTGCTCGACGAAGGCGCGCACCGGGCCAGTCTCGAAGAATATGCCGAAGCCTATTTACTGGCGCAATTTTTAGACGGTAAAGAAATTGGTGAAATTAAAAAAATTGCCGTTCCGGAAGATATCTACGTTGGTGGGTTAGCCGATGTTCCCGGTGAATTATTGCGCTACGCGATAAAATCGGCTACCGAACGCAACTTTGACATGGTAAAGAAATGCTACCAAGCCGCCGAAGAAATTACCCTGGAAATGGTAGATATGGATTTAACCGGGTATAATCGCCAAAAATTTGACCAGGCAAAGGGGGCCTTGAACAAGCTCCAACAAGTAGTCTACGAAGTTAGCCTGCGTTCTTAAAAATACCCATCTGAAAAAAATTTTGGCTTCAATCAATAAACTTAAGCACTGGTTGATTGCCGTCGCCGCTTACTGGTTCTACGGCCGCCCTGCCCGCAAGCTAATCGTGGTTGGTGTCACCGGCACCAAAGGTAAATCCACCACTTGTCGACTAATTGCCTCGGTTCTGGAGGCCGCTGGGCATAGCGTTGGACTGCTCTCTACCGTTGAGTTTCAAATCGCCTCGCGACGCTGGCTTAACGATAAAAAAATGACCATGCTTGGCTTGGGGCAAATTCAAAAAATGCTCAAAGAAATGGT
>JAHFHZ010000003.1:29702-62337 GCA_023246715.1 Candidatus Magasanikiibacteriota bacterium
CGGATGCCAGTACGCGGTAGTGGAAACTTCCTCGGAAGGAATTCTACAGTTTCGCCATTATGGCCTGCACTACGATGTGGCGGTATTTACTAATTTAGGCTCCGAGCATTCCGAACGCCACGGCGGGTTTAACGCCTTGCGCCGCGATAAAGGCAAAATGTTCCAAGCTGTTTCCAAAAGGCCAATTAAAAAATTAAATGGCCGTTTAGTCCCCAAAACAATTATTGTAAATGCCGATGATCCCGAAGCTGGTTTCTTCATGCATTTTACCGCCGGGCAAAAATTAGCGTTTACCCTTCACAGTAAAGCGCTCTCCGGCGTGGACACAATTTTAAATGGGGTAATAATTCGTTCCGATCAACACGGTAGCGTGTGTAAAATTAATGGCGAAGAATTTAAACTAAATATTGTTGGTGAGTTTAACGTTGCCAATGCTTTAGCAGCTGCAGCGGTCGGAATATCCCAGAAAATAAGTATGACCACAATTCGCTCGGGGCTCGAAAACGTAGCTGTAGTCCCCGGACGCATGGAATTTATTGATGAAGGCCAGTCATTTAAAGTGGTGGTCGACTACGCACATGAACCACTAAGCCTGGCGGCCTTGTTTAAGGCCCTTCGGAACATTGTTGTGCCTGATGGCCGAGTGATAGCGGTGATCGGTTCCGATGGTGGTGGCCGTGATCAAGGGAAACGTGTTAAAATGGGCGAGATCAGCGGCACGCTAGCAGACCTGGTAATAATCACCGATGTTAACTGTTTTGATGAGGACCCGCGCTCGATTGCCGAAATGCTTGCCAAAGGCGCTCGTCAAGCGGGCAAGCAAGACGGACGTGATTTGTATATTCAGGTTGACCGGCGAACAGCAATCGAACAAGCAATAAGATTGGCCAAATCCGGCGACATTGTGGCCATTACGGCCAAAGGAACGGAACCGTGCATGGTGGGAGCGAATGGAAAAAAAATCCCGTGGGACGACCGGGCGATAACCAAAAAAATTTTAAAAACTATCTAGCGGCTCAACTATGGAGCGCGAAACGAGGGGGAGATGGGTATCTTTTTTTTACTCACGCTGGTTCCTGGTAACAGCCGCAGGTTTAGTTATTCTAATTGGAGTTAACTACGTTCGTACGTTTTACCGGAATTATCAGTCGGAGCAAGAAATTAAAAGTTTGCAAGAAGAAGCCCGCCGTTTGGAAGGAAAAAAAATTCAAGCATTGGATATACTGCGCTATGTGCAATCTTCGGAATTTGTCGAAGAACGCGCTCGTCTTGAGCTGAATTTGGTGAAACCGGGCGAAAAAATCCTCATCACCAGCAACACCCGCTTTGGCGGGGGAATTAGACAGGAACAAAGCGATGTGATACAACAAAATAATCTTTCAAACCCATCTAAATGGTTTAATTTTTTTCTCAAATAGCCAAATATAATCTAGCAATTTTTATGCAGCCTCCCGAACAAATGCACAATGACAGCCCATTCATTACCCCGCCAGCCGAACAAAAAAATAAGAAAATGTTTGTTACTGGAATAATTTTAGGCTTAGTAATTCTGGTCGTTGGTTTGATTGCTTTAACGCTTTATAGGGTCTACAGCGGCGCTAAAACCGATAACTTTACCTTGGCTGTATCGCAAACACTCCGCCTCCCTGCGCTTAAAATTAATGGCCAGCCAGTTTATTACACAGAATACGCCGAAGATTTAGAAGCAATTAAAATCCTCCATAACTACGACGCTCAAAACAACGGCCCTACAGCCAACTATACTCCCGAAATGATGTCTGATCAGGTTTTGTGGCGTCTGACCAATACCGTATTAATTAATGATGCTGCTGCCCGCTTTGGTTTAACTGTTGAAGAAAGCGATCTAACCGAATTACGTGACGCGATCAAAAAACAATTCAAAACACCCGAAGAAATAGACGCCGCCCTTAAAGCTCATTATGGTTGGGATTTGGTCACCTACGAACGCAAAGTGCTGCGCCCGGCAGTACTCCAGCAAAAACTTAAAACTATTGTTGAAGGTGATGCTGGTTTTAAAGAAAGCGTTCGCCAGGAAGCTCAAAAAATACTGGATCAAGTCAAAGGCGGAGCTGATTTTTCGCTGCTAGCCCAGCGGTATGGCTATGATGCCACCGCCGAACGAGGTGGAGAATTAGGTTGGTTTGCCAAAGGTGAAATGGTCCCTGAATTTGAAGAAGCCGCTTTTAACCTTAAACCTGGTGAGCTGGACCAAAATTTAGTTGAAACCCAATTTGGCTTCCATATTTTAAAGGTTAGCGGTAAAAGAACCGAAAAAGTAAAGGATTCAAACGGTAAAACAATTAATCAAGATCAAGTACAAGCAAGCCATATTCTTTTTGCCCCCACGGTAGGTAAGTATCTAGACATGATTGCCAGGCAATCAGACATTCATTTGTACCTCAACGTGCACGATCCATTCGCTGAATTAAAACAACAATAAAATAAAGACGGTGGGGGAGCCCACCGTCTTTCGTTCGAGCGCGGGTATGCTGTGTGGCGTACCCGCTCATTCGAAGAAAATGATTGAGTTGTGACTCCTCATTTTGCTTCTCACTTCGCGGGTATAGTATAGTGGTAATATGCGACCTTCCCAAGGTCGAGCGACGGGTCCGATTCCCGTTACCCGCTCCAAAAAATAACGTCTCTACTATAGAGGCGTTATTTTTTAATGTTAAATTTTGACGGGAGCGTTCAACCAAATTCCTGCGGGGCTTCATTGCCAGCAGCAATAGACGTGGCGGGTTTAAAAAAACTTTCAATTCTGGCCATTTCTTGTTCCACTACCGTTCCGTCATATTCACCTGAATGCGCGGTAACTCCGGCGTAAACCGGAGCCCGCTGATCCAGGTGCAAATTAATTGCCCAGCGATCTTGTTTGTCTTCGATATATACATGAAAACGGGGGTAAAAATCATGATGAAAACGGCGAGCGAAGCTCTTCTGGGTGCGTGAGCGATCAATAAGCACGGCGTATCCCGCGTGTCGCAATTCAATTTCTGGATCAGGGAAATTTTCTTTGACTAAAAAAAGTTGCATATAAGGCAATGGAATAAAAGAGAACTGTTGACTTTTTACCATAAAAAGCGTTAAACTACAACCATTCTTTAAGTTACCTTAACTACCATAGAATATGGGTTATCTGTTAATCATTGTCCTGGTCGTGGTGTTGGTCAGCATTCGCCAGGTAAACCAATATGAACGAGGAATCAAATTTCAGCTGGGGAAGTATATAAAAATGGTTGAGCCAGGCTGGCGATTAGTTGTCCCCATTTTTCAGAGCATTACTAAAGTCGACATTCGCGTCAAAGCCGTAGAGGTTCCGTTGCAGGAAGTGATTACCAGGGATAATGTTTCGGCTAAAATTAACGCCGTAATTTATTATAAAGTATCAGATTCCTCTAAGGCAATTTTGGAAGTACAGAATTTTACGAGCGCTGTCAGTCAGCTAGCTCAAACCACCATGCGTAATGTAGTTGGCGAAATGGAACTCGATCAATTACTTGCCAACCGGGATGAAGCTGCCCAGCGTATCCAGGCGATCGTGGACAAAATTACCGAGGCGTGGGGGATCGTGGTGTCTTCGGTTGAATTAAAAGACATTCTGTTGCCCGAAGAAATGCAGCGCGTTATTGCCCGCCAGGCCGAGGCTGAACGTGAAAAGCGCGCCGTCATTATCCAGGCCTCTGGCGAAGTAATTGCCGCTGAAAACCTGGCCAAAGCAGCCCAGCTGCTCAGCACTGCTCCAGGAGCTCTGCATTTGCGCACGCTAAACACCATTAACGACGTTAGCTCCGATGCCTCCAACACCATTATTTTTGCCATGCCCATGGAAGTTTTACGAGCTTTTGAAAAATTATCTCACTAACTTACTTATGAGTAATGCACACGAAGGCATACCGCTACACGAGCAAGAATCTGGACAGGGTGGCGCGAAAAAAACCCATGAGTACGGTGCGAAACTAAATACACGCCCAACTATTGAACAAATTAAAGCAATGAGTCCTGCCGAACTAAAAATAAATTTTCAGCGCAACATGTTGGGCGCGCTTGATTATGCCAGTGATGCCGCATTGGAAGAAGGTTACATGTTAACCACGCTGCGCGAAGAGTTCAATCAGCGTTACAGTAAAATTCCAGAGGAACGCCTCCGATCAGATTGGGAAAATCAATTGCAACAAATGATTGCGGAAATAAAAGTACTCAAAGAGACAAATCATTTTGTTTCTCGGCCAGACAATTACATACTGCCCAGCTTGCGACAGACGAGCTAATCTATGTTCTACGATTCGGACTTTGTAAAAATACGTACCGCCGTTCCATTGGCCGCCGCGGAAAGGGTGCGGAATGCTTTGTCGGCCGCCGGGGCAGGGCATCAGGGTAATTATGAATTTTGCAGCGGTTCTTTTCGCCAAATTGGCCGTTTCCGTCCGCTGCCAGGGGCCAACCCGTCTATCGGAACAGTCGGAAAAATCGAAGAAATTGAAGAAGAAGTTATCGAAGTGCTGTGCCACAAGGAACTGCTTGAATCGGCCCTGATTGCTGTAAGAAAAGTCCATCCCTACGAAGAACCGTCGATTGACATTCTGCCTCGCCTGGAAGTACAATAGACCGCGCGTTAAGCCGATGTAGCTCAGTTGGTAGAGCAGCGCATTCGTAACGCGCAGGTCAGCGGTTCAAGCCCGCTCATCGGCTCAAATAGCCCCGTCTTGTAGGGCTATTTTTTGTTGATTTAAAATATGCTATACTCACTGCATCTACCAAACTATGATTAATCTCCAAGACGTTTCCAAAGTATACTCACACACCTCTGTCGGGCTTAGCGAAGTCAACCTCACTATTGAAGCCGGGGAATTTGTTTCGATTGTGGGCCAGAGCGGGGCAGGTAAAACCACCCTGGTGCGCTTGCTAATTGCCGAAGAACGCCCCACCCGTGGTAAGGTAGAAATCGGGGGGTGGGATATTAGCAAAATTAGTTCCGACAATATTCCTTATTTCCGCCGGCAAATCGGAGTAATTTTTCAGGATTTCAAATTATTACCCAAAAAAACCGTTTTTGAAAACGTAGCCTTTGCGCTTGAGGTAGCAGGAACGCCGCAAAGCCGGATTCGCTCGGTCGTTCCGCAGGTGCTGGATGTTGTTGGTTTATCCGGCAAGCAGGATCGTTTTCCCCACCAATTATCAGGTGGTGAACAGCAGCGTGTGGTTATTGCTCGTTCGTTGGTGCATTTGCCCAAAATAATCGTTGCCGACGAGCCGACCGGCAACTTGGATACCATCAACACCGAAGAAATTATTCAAATACTCAAAAAAATAAATGAATTTGGCACCACGGTTGTGTTGGTAAGTCACAACCGAGAAGTAATCAACCGTTTGCGCCGCCGCGTGATTACGATTCACGAAGGAAAAATAGTCGGTGACGAAAAACATGGCAAATACGTTATCTAGGCTCGGTATGATTTCATTCTATCGCATTATAAAATTTGCACTACAAGATATTGGGCGTAACCTTGGTTTGTCGCTCATGACAGTGCTTATTTTAGTTTTAATGCTACTCTCGGTAAACCTGCTCTGGTCGGTAAAAATAATCGCCGATAAAGGCGCCGAATTACTCAAAAATCAAATCAATTTTAGTCTCTACCTTAAATCCAACGTTACCGACAAACAGTTAAACGATCTTACTTCCTACATCAAATCATTCCCCGAAGTGACCGATTTAACGACCTTAAAACCACCCGCTGTGCTCTCTGCGTTTGAAAAACGCAACGCCTTGCGCCCCGACATGCTAGAAGCGCTCAAGGAGCTTGACGAGAATCCGTTTGGTCCCGCCCTGGTAGTAAAAACACAAGAGCCAGAGCAGTATAAAGAAATTTTGTTGGCGCTCAACGTGCCGGAATACGAAAGCATTATTGAATCAAAAAGCTTTGAAGGCCACGAATCCGCTCTGGAAAGGCTGCAGACCATTACCAATCGGGTCGAATCCGCCGGGTTAGGCCTGTCAGTCTTTTTTATGTTGATTTCTTTCCTCATTATTTTTAACACTATTCGCGTAGCTATTTATACGCAGCGGGTTGAAATTAATATCAAACGCTTGGTTGGTGCCAATAACTGGTTTATCCGGGGTCCGTATATGCTCGAAGCGCTTTTATTTACGCTGGCTAGCTTGCTCATATCCGGTGGGATCATTTTTGCAGCTTTCAATAAGCTAGATCCGTATTTGAACGTGGCATTTACAGACGGATTTTCCTTGACAAATTACTTCTCTTCTCATATTCTGTACCTGGCTACGATCGAAGGAGGGGCAGTGCTCCTGCTCACGATTATGTCAAGCAGCCTGGCCATGCAAAAACACCTCAAAACCTAAAAAATTAACAAATGTAACCCAGGGGAAACTCACGCTACGGTGAGTTTTTCGAAATCATTCGGGGATCGTCTAACGGTAGGACAGCAGCCTTTGAAGCTGTATATCTAGGTTCGATTCCTAGTCCCCGAGCCAGTTTAAGCACAAGTTATGACGCCTAATCCTTGGGACTCCCTGAGCGAACATTTTAACTCCAAAAAAAATCTCGCTGAAGTCGATACGGATGCTGCCGATAATATTCTAATTGCTTGGCCAAAGATAATTGAAAAGATTAACTCCTGGTCAAAAGGGAAAACAAATATTTCTTTTCTTGATTACGGCTGTGGTACAGGAACATTTTGTGAAAAGCTTCGGCAACTCGGGCATCAAAACATTATCGGCATGGATAGTTCAGTAGGAATGATTGAGCGGGCGAGCAAAAATTATGGTAAGGATATTACTTTCACGCGCGGATCGGCCGATAACGCCTTATCAATCAAACCAGTAGATGTGATAACGGGGGTCATGGTTTTTCAATTTATTCCAAATATTGATGAAGTGTTAAAGAATCTTACGGATATTCTGAAGCCTGGTGGTCTATTTATTTTCGCCGTGCATAACCCAGAAACAGTACAAGTATCCTTGCAGCGAGGAAAGGCCATGTTCTCGCATTTCGAAGCAATTGAAAACGTACAGCGTGGATTACTTCATTTAGGTGGGAATCCCATTTCTATTTTTATCCGCGCAGCGTCGGAGTATGAGCGGATTATGTCATTGTTCGGAATACAAAAAATATCCGAAGATTACCCGCGATTTACGCAAAAATTCATTTCCAAATATGGAACAGACTTGCCGGAAGATGTCCCGGAGTATATGATTTTAGGGTTTAAAAAATAGCCAGACTTATCATCATCAAAAATACGCCAGTTAGGCAACCAACCTATCTACTTGCTTCAAATTACGAAATGACACTTTTTGTCATTACGAGGAGCGCAGCGACGAAGTCTCGCGATGCCTCGGCAGGCCAATCCCATCGTTGTAGCACTAAACCAAGGGATTGCTTCGCTCCTTACAGTCGCTCGCAATGACAATAAGGGCACTTTCGTAATTCACAGCTACTTGCTGGCTAAGTACCTACGGTGAGTCTAAAGCCGAAAACAGCAGAGATCAAACCCTGTTGTTTTAATTTAGAGCCTGTAGGTTGACTCTCATTGACAATTTTTGTTAAAAAAACAAAGCTATCATTAAAAAATGCAAAAATGTAAAACCTGTCTTTAAAGCAGATTTTTGAATTTTATAAAGAACCTTTGCTTGAGGATTTTTTAGGCAGGTGGTAAAGTCAGTGTTAAAATGAACTCATAGTGAGTTTCATCAATTGTCATTCCCGCGAAAGCGGGAATCCACAATCAATAAACCAACAATATGGATGCCTGGATTCCCGTCTCCACGGGAATTACAGCCAAAAATTTTTGTCAATTTTTAGCCAGGTTGATGGGTTAATACAGATAACTCGCTATAGGTTCAATAAGTGACAAGGTAATTATGAGGAAGAAAGAAAGAATACTCGTCGCCCTCTCGGGCGGGGTTGATTCCGCCGTTGCTGCTGCCTTGCTCGTAAAGCAGGGTTATTCAGTTACCGGCGTGTTTATGATTCAGTACGATCAACCCGGCAAATCCGGCGAGAGCTGTTGGGTGCCCGATTATGAAGATGCCGCCAGAGTAGCCGTCAAGCTGGGGATACCGCTTCTTAAATTTGATTTTTCTAAAGAATACGCCAGTACCGTGTTAGCATATATGTTTGCCGAATACGAAGCTGGGCGCACGCCTAACCCGGACGTGCTATGCAACAAATATATTAAATTTGGCGTTTGGCTCAACAAAACCCATGAATTAGACTTTGATTACTTGGCTACTGGCCACTACGCCCGGGTAAAAAAAGGTTTCAAAGGGTGGCAACTGTGCCCGGCAAAAGATCTAAACAAGGATCAAACGTATTTCTTGCACCAACTTGGTCAGGAACAACTTTCTAAAATAATGTTTCCGGTCGGTGGTTATACCAAGCCCCAGGTGCGGGCACTAGCCAAAAAATTTAACCTGCCAGTTGCCAACAAAGAAGAGAGCATGGGGATCTGTTTTATTGGCGAAGTGCCAATGAAAGAATTTTTACAGACTCGAATCAAACCAAAGCCCGGCAAAATTATCACCTCAGCGGGAGAAACTATCGGTGAGCATGATGGTTTGGCTTTTTATACCATCGGCCAGCGCCACGGGCTGACCGCTCCGGGAGCGCAGAATCGAATGGGTAGTCAAAAAACCGATACGCAGCCACTATACGTTGTCGAAAAAAATATCCTTAAAGACGAATTAATCGTTGGTTTTGACAATGATCCGCTTTTATTTAAAAAAGAGATTTACGTTGAAAATCTGCATTGGATTAGTGGACAAATCCCCAAATTACCGTTAAACTGCCAAGTACGTCTGCGTCACCGCCAGCCGTTGCAAAAATGCAAAATTATTGCGGTGGGCCAACGATTAAAAATTATCTTCGCGCGGCCAGAACGCGCCCCCACTCCTGGGCAATTTACGGTTTTTTATAAAAATAAAAAATGCTTGGGGGGAGGGGTGGTAGCCAGTTAGAGTTAAATATATATGATTACCTCCGCAGAACTTCGCCAAAAATATCTTAATTTTTTTGAATCTAAGGGCCACACGATTGTTCCCTCTGCCTCGCTGATTCCCGATAACGATCCAACCGTGCTTTTTACCACGGCTGGCATGCACCCGCTGGTCCCTTTTCTGCTTGGTCAAAAACATCCCAGCGGCACACGCTTAGCAAACGCTCAAAAATGCATCCGTACGCAAGATATTGATGAAGTGGGCGATAATCGGCACGAAACCTTTTTTGAAATGCTTGGTAATTGGTCGTTGGGTGATTACTTTAAAACCGAAGCGATCCAATGGAGTTGGGAATTTTTGACCAGCAAGCAGTGGCTTGGCTTGGATCCACGAAAATTAGCGGTAACAGTTTTTGGTGGCGACTCCCGGGTGCCAGCGCTGCCAAAAGACAGTGAAGCAGCCCAAATATGGCGCGAACAAGGTGTTGCCGAACATAAAATTACCTACCTCGAAGGTGGTGTTTTTGAAAGCAAAAAAAATTGGTGGGGGCCGGCCGGGCAAACCGGCCCCTGCGGCCCGGATACGGAGATGTTTTATTGGATGGGTGAAACCGAATTTCCACCCGAGGAGAGCAACCCGGGCAACGATGAAGACAATTGGCTGGAAATCTGGAACGACGTTTTCATGCAATACAACAAAATAGGCGACGGCCAGTACCAACCCTTAGCGCAAAAAAACGTCGATACCGGCATGGGTCTGGAGCGTACGATGATGGTGTTTAATGGTTTTGCGGACGTTTTTCAGATAGATACCTTCTGGCCGCTCATTCAAAAAATTCAAAATATTTCCGGCCGCGAATATATCGAAAATAAAGACGTTACCCGGTCAATGCGGATAGTGGCCGACCATGTGCGTACTGCCACCATGATAATGGGCGACGACCGTGGGGTCAGCCCCAGTAACGCGGATCAGGGTTACATTGTGCGCCGCTTAATTCGTCGCGCCGTGCGCCACGGGCGTTTGCTCGGCATTAAGGAAAACTTTTGCAGCCAGATTGCCGAAGGTGTAATTGAAATTTTTAAAGATATCTATCCCGAACTGGTTCGGAATCATGAATTTATCATCACCGAATTAGCCCACGAAGAAAGAAATTTCCGCAACACAATCGAGCAGGGGTTAAAAGAATTCGAAAAACTGGTAAACGGTTTTCGCCTGGCGTTCGAAAAAACCGGGCAACAAATCAAAGAAATTTCCGGTAAGCATGCTTTTAAGCTTTACGACACCTATGGTTTTCCGCTGGAAATGACTCAGGAATTAGCTCTTGAAAATGGGCTGGCAGTGGATGTAAATGGATTTGACCTCGCTTTCAAAACTCACCAGGAAACCTCTCGCGCCGGTGCCGAACAAAAGTTTGTTGGCGGGCTGGCCGATCACAGCGAAATGTCCACTAAATACCATACCGCCACGCACTTGTTGCACGCCACCTTACTAAAAATTCTTGGTCCTCACGCCACCCAGAAGGGGAGTAACATCACGCAGGAACGTATGCGTTTTGACTTTGCCTATCCGCAAAAATTAACCCCGGAACAAATTACACTAGCCGAAGAGTTGGTCAACGCCGCAATTACTCGGGATTATCCAGTGACTTGGCAAGAAATGAGTTTTGAAGAGGCGCGAACCAAAGGAGCAATTGGATTATTCGAAGACAAATACCAAGCTAGAATTAAAGTATACACGGTGGGTGATCCCGAAGCGCCCGCTACCGCTGACCCCGCCACAACCACCTACAGCCGTGAAGTCTGCGGCGGGCCGCACGTGGAACACACGGGCACGATGGGCAAGTTTAAAATCATCAAAGAAGAAGCTGTCAGCGCGGGTGTTCGGCGGATTAAAGCTATTCTTGAGTAATTATATGGTTTACCTGCTTGGTGCGCTACTTTCCCTTATCAATTTCTTAGCTTTATTTGGATTATACGGTTACGCCTTGGATAAAAAAGGTGGCTTTCCACTAATAAATTTGCTGTTAATCGCCCTGACTATCGCTGGGTCAATCGCGCTAGTTTTAAAGAGCTGGCGGACCAAAAAACATTGGGGCGTCACCTATTACAGTTTTTATTCGATACTGTCATTCTTAATTCTTGGCCCAGCCGCGGTCTTTGCTTTGGGCTGGATAGTCAATTCGCGATAAAATGTTTACCAAATTACTTCATCATCTCTGGGCCGCGCGTGATCAGTTTATACGCTATTTTGTAATTGGCCTCGGAGCGTTAGCCCTGGATCTGGCCACGCTTTTTCTCCTTAAAGAATATGTTCATGTATCACCAGTAATTGCCGTAATTATAAATCAAATTATTGTCCTGAATTACGTTTTTTTTCTTAATAAGTACTGGTCTTTTAAGGCCTCCGGTCTTACTCATCAGCAAATGATGCGTTTTGCGCTGGTGGCCTTTGGCAATTATCTCATCAGCGTCAGTTGGATGTGGCTATTTACCAGACACTGGCACCTGGGTTTTATTCGTCCCGAACGGTATTATTATCTACTAGTGCGACTGGCCAATATTGCTTTATCTGTGGCCTGGAACTTTATAATTTACAAGCAATGGGTTTACACTGGCACGACACAGTTAAAAAACCCCGAAAATATAGGGGTTTCAGCACAAAATGGTGGTGTGGGAAACCACTTGACTTAATTTTTCGCTTCCGTTATACTGGATGCGTACGTTATTTCTTTCTGAATGTCTAACTCAAAAGATTTCATCGAAGTCAAAGGAGCGGTTATCGAGCTTTTGCGGGCAGGAACCTTCCGCATATCGCTTGAAAGCGGGCAAATTATCGTTGCTCATCTGTCTGGTAAGATGCGTTTAAACAAGATTCGCCTCTCTATCGGGGATCAGGTGAAGGTAGAAATGAGCCCGTACGATCTGACCAAAGGAAGAATCACGTTCCGCTTTTGACCAATCCAATTTCAAGAATATCAACCAGTGCGGTGTAGTCTGGCTCCCATACCATCTCGAAAGATGTCCTTGGTATGTGGCTCCGGGCGCTGATATCGCGGCAGTGGTTGGTATTTTTTCTTACCTAAAAAGGTTTTTATAATCTTGCGTATGAAAGTTCGCGCTTCAGTCAAAAAAATTTGTTTAAAATGTAAACTGGTACGCCGCAAAGGTCGTTTACAGGTTATTTGCGAAAATACCAAGCATAAACAACGTCAGGGTTAAATTTTCTGAAATAGTTAACCACTACCCACCTATGCGTATTGCGGGCACAACCATTCCGAATGAAAAGCGAATCGTTATCGCTTTGAATTATATTTACGGCATCGGACCGACGCTTTCCAAAAAAATTCTCGAAACCGCCGGAATCGACGAAAACATCCGTACCAAAAATCTGACCAACGAACAGCAAGATAAATTGCGCGCTATTACGGAAAAAACCTACCGAACAGAAGGCGACTTGCGTCGTGAGATTCAAAGCAATATCAAACGGCTTAAAGATATCAAATGCTACCGTGGTTTACGCCATATGAAACACCTGCCGGCACGTGGCCAGCGTACCAAAACCAATTCGCGCACCGTGCGCGGAAACGTGCGTAAGACCATGGGCAGCGGCCGCAAGCCAGGTGGCCAAAAAACGTAATCCCGAGCCGTAACGCAATTTTGATACTATTTCTATGAATGATTCCCAGACTCCCGTAGCCGCTAAAACGGCCACAGCCGCCGAAGTCAAGGCGCCAGTTGCCAAAGCCGACGGACGTAACAAAAAGAAGCGCCAACTGCGGGCGGTACCCCGGGGTAACGCCTACGTACAGGCCAGTTTTAACAATACGATCGTCACCATCACCGATCCGAACGGTAATGTGCTTGGCTGGTCTTCCTCTGGCGTGACCGGTTTCAAAGGCCCAAAAAAAGCCACTCCGTACGCGGCCACCATGGTAGTAAAGGATCTGTTGACCAAAATCGTTTCCTACGGAGTAAAAGAAGTCAGTGTCTTTGTAAAAGGTATCGGCGGTGGTCGTGAAAGCGCCATCCGTGCCTTACACGCTAACGGTCTGAATGTGATGTCTATTACTGATACAACTCCCATCCCACACAACGGTTGTCGGCCACCAAAACGTCGCCGCGTCTAAAAATGTACTAACGCAAGATTTTCCTTTAAGAATACTATGGCCCGAGATTTACGCCCCAAACACAAACTTTGCCGCCGCTTTGGTGAAAAGCTGTGCGATTCTGTGAAATGCCCGGTTAAACGCCGTAGCTACCCGCCAGGCATTCATGGCCCGCAGAAAAAGAGCAATAAAAAAGTTTCTGCCTACGGTAAACAGTTGCTCGAAAAACAAAAAGTAAAACGTATTTACGGTATTTTGGAACGTCAATTTTCTAATTACGTCACCGAAGCTTCCCGTAAAAAAGGTGATACCGGTAAATTTTTGGTAGAAATGCTGGAATCCCGGCTCGATACCGTAATTTTCCGTTTGGGCTTGGTTTCTACCCGCCCGGCCGCGCGCCAGGCTGTTGGCCACGGCCATTTTATGGTCAACGGTCGTCGCGTGACCATTCCATCCTTACGCGTTAAAATCGGCGACTTAATTACCTTGCGTGAACGATCCAGAAAGAGTCCGCTGTTTGCCTCTGCCACCGAACGTTTAGCCAAATTTGAAGCTCCGGGTTGGTTGGATTTGGACAAAAAAAATCTGTCCGCCAAAGTGTTGAATGCACCCACGCTTGAAGATGCAAACTTCAACATCAAACCAATCATTGAATTTTATTCTCGCTAATTTAGAATTTGTATGGAACATTTTCTTCTCCCTTCCAAAGTGGTCTTTGAAGAAGATGCGGGGGGCAAATCCGGAACCGTCACCATTACACCGTGCTTTCACGGCTACGGAACCACGCTTGGCAATGCGTTTCGCCGCGTATTGCTTTCTTCGCTCCCAGGCTCTGCGGTTGAATACTTCAAAATAAAGGGTGTTCAACACGAATTCAGCACTGTCGAGGGCGTGCAGGAAGATGCCGTGGAACTGATGTTGAATCTTAAACAGTTAGCTGCGAAAATTTTTACCGACGAAATTGTTGAACTGCGCCTCACCAAAAAAGGCCCTGGCCCGGTTACTGCCGGAGACATCACACCGGATTCCCGCGTGGAAATAATCAATAAAGATTTGGTTATCGCAAACCTTACCAATACCAAAACACTGGATATGGAAATCGGCCTCGGTCAGGGAAAGGGCTACAAACCAACCGAAGAAAAAAACAAGCAAAATTACGACCTTGGAACCGTAGTGACCGATTCAGTTTACACTCCGATTTGCGATGTTGGGTACAAAGTAGAATTTACCCGTGTCGGCGATATCACTAACTACGAGAAGCTCACCATTAATATTGAAACCAACGGGACAATCACCCCCCGAGAAGCTGTTCGCCAGAGCGCCGAAATTCTTACCAATCACCTGAATATTATTTTGGAGGAGGCCGGCAAAGAATCTATCGAAATGCCCTCTATGGCTGCCGCAGAATCAACTGAAGAAACTGTTGAAGAATCTGGCGGAGCCGACGATGGTGATGGTGGCGAAGAAAAAAAAGAAAAATCTAAAAAAATTTCTAAAAAGAAATAACGCAGATTTTTGCTGCAGATTAATTCCTTGCTATGCGACACCGTAGTCACAAAATAACCCTTGATCGAAAAAGCCCGGCCCGCAAGGCGCTCCTGACCAATTTGGTTGAGAGTTTGATTTTGTACGAAAAAATGGTTACCACCAAGGCCAAAGCCCGCGCCACCCGTTCATTGGTGGAACGCCTAATTACCAAGGCCAAAACCAACACCCTGGCCACTCGACGCGAGTTGCTTGCCACGTTGTTCACCAAAAACGCGGTCAACAAGCTTCTCGAAGAACTTGGACCTCGCTACAAAGAGCGAGCTGGGGGTTACACCCGCGTGGTGCTTATGAATAAACGCAAGGGTGACGGTGCCGAAGAAGCTTTGATTGAATTTGTTTAACCGACTTTTTCCGTATGAGACGTTCAACACACGAAATCGACGCTGCCGGGTTGCCGCCAGGCAGATTGGCAACGCGTATTGCCACGCTTTTGATCGGCAAACACAAGCCTAAGTTTCAACCCCACCTAGATTTAGGTGACCGGGTCATTGTGTTGAATGCCGAACAGGCCCGTTTTACCGGCAAAAAGGCCGAACAAAAGCTGTATCGCCACCACTCCATGCACCCCGGCGGTTTAAAGGAAATTCCGGCCAAAAAGATGATCGCCGAAAATCCCCGCGAAGTTTTGCGCCACGCGGTATATAAAATGTTGCCCAAAAATAAACTGCGCGATCAACGAATTTTGCGCCTGAAATTTGCCGTCAAGAGCAAAACCGCGGAAAAAAATAAACTATCCTAAATTATGACCAAAATTAACGCTTCCACCAAAGAAAATCGCGCTGTTGGCCGCCGCAAATCCGCTGCCGCTCGAGTGCGCCTGGAAAAAGGTAAAGGAACCATCGTGGTGAATGGGATGCCGTACGAAAAGTATTTCCCATACTTCCAATTACAAGAAATTGTCATGAGTCCGCTCAAAATGCTTGGCAAAGAAAAGGATTACGACATATCGGTCAAAGTACAGGGTGGTGGAAAAAATGGCCAAGCCCGCGCCGTACAGCTCGGCATTGCCCGTGCTTTGGTAATCTGGAATGAAGAATTCCGAAAAACCTTAAAAACTCTTTCACTACTTACTCGCGACGCCCGCGTCAAAGAACGCAAAAAACCGGGTCTCAAAAAAGCCCGCCGCGCCCCACAGTGGAGCAAGCGCTAATCTCAACTACATTGTTTACAAAAAAAGCGCCTCATTCAGGGCGCTTTTTTGTATGGTATAGTCTGTATTGTTTTTTAATCGCTAAAAAGTTAAAATAGGTTGGCAATATGGCCTACACTGTCACTCAAAATACCTCATTTCTTACCTTTGCTTCGATCTTGCAAAAGGTGATTTCGTTTGTGTATTTTACGCTGGTAGCACGTTATTTAGGTGTTTCACAAACAGGAGAGTACTTCTTTGCTCTTACGTTTACCACCATATTCACGGTCGTGGCGGATTTTGGCTTGGGGCCCGTGTTTACTCGCGAGGCTGCCAAATACCCTGGCCGAATCCCCGAATTCTTGGCTACTGTCTGGTGGAGTAAAATTGCTCTGGGTGTTTGCACCTACGCATTAATCCTTGGTTCAGTTAAATTACTAAACTTTCCTGCCTCAACAGCGCTCCTAATCGCGGTCTCGGGGGTTACCGTGCTGTTCGATAATCTACAAGCTGTTTTTTACAGCCTTCTCCGAGCCGAAAAGAATCTACTCTACGAATCGGTGGCGGTAGTTGCCTCGCAACTGCTCACCCTGATTATTGGAGCCGCTGCTTTATTCAACCACTGGCCATTGTATACGTTGATTTTGGCTTACACCATTCCCAGCTTCTTCAACACACTCGCAATTGGCCTGATAACCAAATACCGGTATAAAGAAAAAATTTCCTGGAAATGGGATAAGGAAATTTTAAAAATGTTTATTCGATTATCGTGGCCATTTGCGCTAGCCAGTATTATCGGCCGTTTGTACGCCTATGGAGATTCTGTCTTAGTTTCCAAGTTACTGAGTGGTCAGGAGCTCGGCTGGTGGAGCGTGCCTTCCAAAATTACTACTGCTTTTCAGTTTATCCCGGCCGCCTTAGCAGCAAGCGTCTATCCGGCAATGAGTAATTTGGTAGTTTCCAACCCGTTAAAAATTACCGCTTTGTTTGAAAAATCCTGGCGATATTTGTTTCTAATTGTTTTGCCGATTGTAGTAGGAATTGCTGCCTTGGCCGAACCAATTATGATTAAAATTTTTACTGCTGCCTACTTACCCTCAGTACCCGCTTTACTATTATTGTTACCCGGAATGTTTTTTGGGTTTTTAGCCACAATTAACGGTAGCACTCTCAATGCTGTCGGAAAGCAACGTCAACAAACAGTTCTATTGGCCGTAGTCTTAGTAACAAGTTTTACTCTTAACTTTCTTTTACTACCACGCCTGGGAATTCGGGGAGCAGCGCTCACCGAGCTCATTAGCAATCTGTTGCTTTGCTTAGCTGGTTTTTATCTAGTAAAGCAAGCTGTAGGACTCCAAACAACGAAAATCTTTAAAATGTTTAATCAGATTTTGTGGCCAGCCGTGGGCATGGGTGCGCTGGTCTGGTTTTTGTCCCAAAAAATGAATTTCCTGCTTACTATCCCGCTTGGTGCAGTGATTTATATCTTACTATTGCTGGTAACTCGCGGGGTAATCTGGGAGGAAATAAAAGACAACGTTAGTAAACTAAGGCACATCTAATCATTGCTGCGCTTATGAAAACACTAATTATTACCTTGGAATACCCGCCCCAGATTGGCGGCATTGCTTCGTATGTGTTAAATTTGGCAAATCATTTGCCGTCAAAAGATATAATTGTGTATGCGCCCAAACAAGAAGGCGATAAAGAATTCGATGCTACCCAAGTTTTTAAAACCTTGCGGGCCAAACCCTATTGGTTGCTCTGGCCGCGTTGGCTACGCCTATTGTGGCAGATAAAAAAAATAGTAAAAAAAGAACACCCTGGGATGCTGTATATACAGCAGGTACTCCCGGTCGGGTACGTGGCGTATGTGATCAAAAAATTATACAAAATTCCCTTTACTATTTTTTTGCACGGCACCGACGTAACACTAGCCACCCGCCCCGGACGTAAGCAAAAAAAATTTAACGCCCTTTGCGCGTCCGCGACAAAAATAATCGTTAATAGTAATTTCTTAAAAGAAAAACTCCTCACCTCCGCCCCGGACGTAGACCCTGCAAAAGTAGCTGTAATGTATCCGTGCCCAGCCGATCTATTCTTAAATCAAGTACCGATCGAAGAGATTAGCAAAACAAAATCAACTCTGGCGCTTGCCGGAAAAAAAATCATTCTCACGGTATCACGCTTGGCCGAAGGAAAGGGCCTGCCACGATTGGTAGGGTACTTGCCAAAAATTTTGGAACGCGTGCCAAATGCCGTCTGGTTAATTGTTGGTGACGGCCCCAAGCGAAGCATGCTGCTTGATTTGATTCAAAAAAACTCTCTACAAAATGTAGTACGTTTTGTAGGACCAGTAGCCCAGGCAGATTTACCGCGTTTTTATCAATCCGCGGATGTATTTGTGCTACTCACTCATAAAGATGAGGAGGCGGAAGAAGGCTTAGGAGTTGCCTTCCTTGAGGCTGCGGCTTCAGGGCTGCCGGTGGTGGCTGGTAAAGTGGGTGGGGTAGAGGAGGCCGTAGAACATTTACAAACGGGCTTAGTAGTAGACCCGTACCAGGAAATTGCCGTAGTAAACGATATTGCTGAGTTATTGCTCAATCCCGATTTTGCCAAGCAGATGGGTGCGGCTGGGCGGGAACGCATTCGGCGACAATTTAATTGGAAAACGGAAATTACCAAACTATTTGTCTAGCCGTATGAACCAGTTAGTTAGCGTTATTATCCCCGTGTATAATCATGCCGCTGTAATTGAAAAATCATGTCAGAGCCTACTTTCGCAAACATACCGGCCAATCGAGGTTATCGTCGTAAACGATGGTAGTACCGATAACTTTGCCTCCAAGACGAGCAAAATAGTAAATCTGTTGCGCGCAAATGGAGTAGAAACAAAGATTATTACCCAACCAAACAAGGGAGCCGCTGCCGCCCGCAACCGAGGAGCTCAAGAAAGCAAGGGAGAATACCTGTTATTTTGGGATGCCGATACCCTTGCCAAGCCTGTGCTACTAGCAAAAATGCATGGGGTTTTGCGCGATGATCGCGAGGCTAGTTTTGCCTATAGCCAATTCCGTTTTGGCTGGAAGAAAATGAAATCCCAAGCATTTTCCGTTACAGCTTTACGAAAATATAATTATATCGATACCACCTCTCTGATTCGTCGCGCCGTTTTCACGGGGTTTGACGAATCGCTCCATCGTTTCCAAGATTGGGACCTATGGTTAACGCTGATTGAAAAAAATAAAACCGGAATTTTTATTCCCGAAGTTTTATTTAAAAAAGTAGTCGGTTTCAGAAAAGGGTACAGCTCCTGGTTACCACGTTTTTGGTATAAATTGCCCTGGAAAAGCAAAAAAGTTCGCGGTTATGAGCAGGCTAAAGAAGTTATCCAAGCCAAACACAAACTGCTTGCCCAAGCTACTTTGCGGCCGTAAAAATTTTTCGAATCACTTCGTCAACGGGCACTTCGTTAATAAGAATATCATCCACTGGTAAATCGGCTAAAATACGCATGGCTATTTTTTTAGTATCTGTCTTAAGCACCTCTAAGACAACCCGTTCCGGAGCGTATTCTCTAATCTCGCCAAAAGTAGCCAAGTCAGATCGTGAAATTTTATGAGTAAACGTGACTTCCAAAATTTTACGGTCAACATATCGATCCAACAATTCAGCAAGAACTCCATCGTAAATTAAGCTGCCATGATTGATAATTATCACGCGCTCACAAAGCGCTTCAACATCTTCCATATAATGTGAAGTCAAAATTATTGTGGTTTTCTTTTCACGATTATGGCGCTTTAAAAATTCTCGGATATTTTGTTGCGAAACAACATCTAGTCCAATAGTCGGTTCATCCAAAAATAAAACTTTCGGCCGATGCAGCAACGCCGCCGCCAATTCACATTTCATCCGTTGCCCTAGGGATAATTTACGCACCGGAATATCCAAAATATCTTTAATTTCGAGCACTTCAGTAAGTTCTGCCAACGAATCTTTGAAAAGAGTATCGGGCAATTCGTAAATTTCCTTATTTAAAATAAAACTTTCCATGGCCGGTAAATCCCACCAAAGCTGGCTTTTCTGCCCCATCACCAGGGCAAATTGCTTCTGGAAAGCGTTTTGCCGTCTCCAGGGAGTATAACCAAGCACAGACGCCTCCCCGTGCGAAGATTGAATAATACCAGATAACATTTTAAGCGTTGTGGTTTTTCCTGCGCCGTTAGGGCCCAAAAAACCAACAAACTCGCCTTCATTAATTGAAAAAGAAACTTGCTTTACCGCTTCAGCAAATAATTTTTCTCGATGAAATAAGCTTCGCAGAGAATTTAAAAAGCCTGGCTGTTTTCGATAATATTCGTAAGTTTTAGAAAGTTGTTTTACGTTAATAATTGGTTGCATAAGAACAAATTAAAAATTTAAGACGAGGCGCTTGAATAACGTCGTACCGCGTAATTCCAAAATAGAACAGCGCAAGTAAATAAAAAAGCGGCAAAAATAAAGGCGTAGGCAATGGCATACCAGGGCCACTTGCCGGTAAGCGTTGCTGTCGGCACATAGGCACTAAAGGCGATAGGCACCAGGGTAAAAGTCAAAATTTTAATCGTACGGGGAAAAATATCCAAGGGGTAGCGACCAATTCCACTAATCATGCCGATCGCATCATTAACATTTTCAATTCGTTCAAACCAAAAGGCAAATATATTGGCGATCAACACCCGTGAATAATCAACGCTCACGGCGATTATCAAGAGCGCCCCAGTGACTAATGCGTGCCACCACGAAAGCGCAAAATCATACTGGTAAACCAAAAAACCTAAAATAAGTAGCTGCGTTACAAATCGGTAAAATGCCCGCATTAAAAAAAGTTTACAACTGACCAAAAAAAGAGCGCTGACGGGCTTAGTGAGAAAAACATCTAAATCTCCCTGGCTAATCGTGGTGGATAAGTTACTCAAACCCGGACTGAAAAAGGCTACAAATAATTCGTCGGCCATAATCCAAAAAACTGTCATCAAATACACTTGTTCCTTACTCCACCCCCCGAGGCCACTGGTAAACTGGAAAACAATTTCGATAGTGAGCAAAAGCATCCCTACCCACAAAAAATTTGTCAGCAATTTAATCCAGGTATCGGCCCGATATTGGGCTTCGTAAGAAAAGGAGTTAGCGATAAAAACCCGATACATTTTCAAATATTTCTTAATCACATGCTTGATCCATCATAGTGTTTTAAAGCTCGTTTCCACATCAAAAATAGCAGGCCGCCTAATCCCGCCACCCAGGCCAGCGCCCCCAAAAAGTACCAACCTATTTGATTAAAGGGAATTTTTTCCAAAAAGATTTGAATTGGAAAATATGTCATGTAAAAAAAGGGAAGCGCACCAGCCAGAGTTTGAAAAAACAATGGGAAAAAGGTTAAGGGCGCTAATTCACCCGAAAATACTGAGCTTAATATGCGATGCACCTGCGATAAGGCGGTGACTTCCCCTAGCCAGATTGCGCTCACCCCAATGATAAGTTGTAAAATCTGGGCAATGGCTAATGAAAACAAAACAGACAAGCAAAATAGCAAGATCGTGATGGGTGACTGGGGAAAAGCCCAAAGGCTTGGAAAACAAACTGCTACGCCTGCCCCCAGAATAAGTATTAATAAAGTGCTAACTACTTTAAAAGAAAATTTATGGATACATTCTGAAAATAAAAAACTAACCGGTTTTACTAAATATTTATTAAGGCTTCCCTGATTAATTTCTTTACGTATAATCGACGCAATATGCGACGAAGCGACTGTGCTAATGAAGGCTCCAACAGCATAGTAAGTAATGATGCCTGTTTTGGAATAACCCCCAATCGAAACTCGTGATCCATAGACCGATAGCCAGATAAATGGCATGACCGCGAACTGAATGATGTCGGTACAAAACCAAATAACCACTCGCGCCCGATAAATCAGAGTTCGCCCCAGCCAGGTTTTAAAAAGTTGCCAGTACTTTTTCACACTGAAATTTGTTTATGCTCCTTCTGGCTCTCAACCAGTAAAAACGCTAGCCACAAAATACCTAGCGTGTGAAATAGTCCGGGCGAAGTAAGCGTGATTATCATGAGCGATACCAACGAAGCCGCTTGCCACGATGGAGAAAAATGTTTACGCGCAAAATTAATTCCGAGAAACAACAAAAATAATAACCAACTTAAAGATCCCAATAGACCGAGCTCGGCAAGAATCTCCAGAAATCCCCAATCAAAATGGGGGGTGATAATTGTTTGTTTCAAAACCGGGCTGTATACAGTAACACTATCACCAAGCCCGCTACCCAACAGGGGATTCAATTTAATTTTCTCGATAATTTTTGGTAGTAATAATAAACGACTAAGCGAGCTTTCCTCGATCTTTGGTTGAGTAATGCTTTGCAAACGTAAGCCAAATAATTCAGCCCCCAAGCTTTCCCCGCGGCTGGCGGCAAAATGGAGGCCGCTGAAAATGGTTATAAAACAAGCTACTGCGATTGCTCCGCTAATCAACCAGCGCTTCCAAACACCAGGGCGCCACAGTAGGCAAACAGCCCCAGCAATAGCCAGCATATATACACGAGTAAGATTCATGGCCAAAATAGCTAATAAAGCCACCAAAAAAATAAATTCCGGGGTAAGTGCAAACCGTTTAAGACGGATCAATGTAAAACGATAAAAAGCAATCACAATCAAGGGCGCCAATAAAAGCTGCTCATTAAGTACCACTCGATAAAAATGAAATGGTAATTCAGTAATTTTTCCATTGGCCACGTCACGAAACCAGTGGTAATAGGAATTTTGTAGTTTAAAAATTCCGGCCGAAAAAATAGCCTCCGTAAACAACATAAACAAACAATTTCCTAACACGGCGGCAAATAATGCCGTGACGCAAAACTGTGAAAAAGGCAAGGCCTGCTGTTCATTCTGCCGCAGGTTGGCCAACGGAAAATAATAAAGCAAAAGAAAGTAGGGGATGGTATCGGCAAAAACCAAGCCGGGGGTATGGCCAGCCAGAAGGCCCCGTGTCGCGCCAGTAACGGCAATCGCTAAAAGTAAAACCGTTGTCCCAAGCAGCCAGCGATTACGTGAAAAAAACACTTTAAAATCGGTCAACGAGAAGCGGCAAAGCTGCTGGGTAAAAAAGATGCTTAGCGAAAGCATTAATAAAGCGGTTCGCAATGAAATGCCAAAAAAAGCAAAAAAATTACCCGCTCCACCCAAAATAATTTCCCCAATCACCAGGTACCAGCCGTAGCTATTTTTTTTTATCAGCAAATAGGCAGTTATGCTCAAAAATAAAACTGCCGCTAAATTATTTATCATTGAAGCCCCGTGTAGGGGTGTATCTGGGGGGAAAACAAAGGAAAAAATTCGCAAGCCAAAATAGCTAAGAGTAAGAAGTAAAAAATTTTTACGCGTTAATTTCATGTCAAAAAACTAATTCAAAACAGCTAAATCAAATTTTTTGTAACCATGAGCAAATTCTCGTCCGCTCATCATTTTTTTCCCTTCTAACTGAAGCTCAAGTACTTCAATCGATCCTTGGTCACAACCGATAAAGACCCGATCGTCAATAATACGCAGCTGTCCTGAAGGTATATTTTGGACAGCCCTAGCAACTTTTAAAAGTTTAAGACGTTTGTTATTCAACATCGTCCAAATACCCGGCCACGGATAAAGCCCCCGATACAGGTTGTATACCTGCTCAGCGCTCTGTGCCCAATTAACTCGGCCGTCGTCTCGAGTAAATTTTTTACAGAAAGTTGCTTCGGAATGATTTTGTTGTACGGGTTTAATAGTACCTTCAAAATAGCGTGGCAACGTTGCTAACAAGAGCTTATTTGCCACAGGAGCCAGCCTCGTCATAAACGCTGGGTATGTGTCATGGGGCAGAATTACTAATTTTTCCTGAGCCAAAATGTCGCCATGATCCATTTTTGCATCTACCAGCATTACTGTTACTCCTGTTTCGCGCTCGCCGTTAATCAGCGCGGATTGCACTGGGGTGGCGCCGCGGTATTTTGGCAAGACAGAGGAATGAAGGTTAATAGTGCCGAAACGCGGGATATTCAAAATAATCTTTGGAATAAGTAAAGAATATTCACAAACCACAAAAAAATCAGCTTGCATGCTTTCTTTCAAACCTGACTTAAGTGGCTGTAAAGTTTCGGGTTGAAGCACTGGGAACCCATGCTCAACAGCAAAACGTTTTATCGGCGGCAAGTACAATTCATGATCACGCCCGGCAGCCTTGTCAGGCTGGGTCACTACCGCCTGAATATCGTAATTATTAGAATCAAAAAGAGCCGTGAGAACGCTCAAGGCCCAATTGTGGGTACCAAAAAAAACTAACGATTTTCTTTCTTCCATATCAACGGATCAACCTCGTGCAAATCTTTCGCTTTTTCTATGAATAGCGTGCCATTCAAATGATCCGCCTCGTGCTGTACGATCCGCGCGAAAAAACCATCAACCAAAAATTCTAATTTTTTACCATGTTTATCTAAGGCTTTCACCTTAATTTTAACATACCGTTTTACTTGGCCGTATGTCCCGGGAACAGACAAACAACCTTCTTCATCCCAAGTCATCTTTACTCCGGAACGTGACCAAACGGGATTAATCAGACACAAGTCACCCTTTTGATCTAAAGGATTATAGGCTTTGGCAATTACACAAACTTGTATCGATTTACCCACCTGTACTGCCGCCAAGCCAACACCATCCTTAGCGTACATTGTTTCCACCATGTCTTTAATAAACTTTTGAAATTCAGGAGCGCTAATTTGCTTGGAGTCAACGTCCGCGCTGCGCCGGTGTAAAATAGGGTTTGGTTCCTTAACGATATCGTAAATCATAGCCAAAAAAGGCTCATTGAGAGTAAATTTAGCACTATCTTAGCAAATTTTGGGGGTGAAGGTCAACTTTCCAGTCTGGCGGCAAAACCGCTAATAAATCCTTTAAATTTCGCTTATAACTACCTGCGGCAAGCTTTGCAACAATTACTTGCCAGTAACGACCATTTTGAAACTCGGGCAATAAGGAGCGGGCTGCAAAAAGCTGGATTTTCGGTTGTTGGCTGGTCACAGCTTGCAAACGCCCAAAAACTCTTTGGGCTTTGGCTCTGGTTACGGATTTAACCGGATTTCCGTAAAAAAACCGGACCAAAAAGACAAATGGCGGATATTCCCAGACACGTCGTTCGGCGAGTTCGCTGGCATAAAAAGGTCTAGGATCAGTCAAGCCAGCAAAAAGCGGCTTATCCAGTTGGGTAGTTTCCAAATGCATTATCGAAGCCGTGGGCAGTAAAAAACGGGCTTCGCGTAGCAGCTGCCACGTGTGCTCATTCGCGTAATACTCCGGTAAAGTAAGCACGCCTTCCAAACCAACACCTATAAATAAAGATAGTGCATTCCAATTAATACGCGGCCAGGCGTAACGCGTACTAATAATAATATCTGCACTGTCAAAAACAATTTTTTCTTTGTCCGGTAGGGGAGAGTCTCCGTCTATTCTTCTAATCAAAGCTGATTCTTCTGGTGGAAAAAAAGAACGCAACTCTTTTTCAACAGCCTGTGTTCCTCCGCTCCACAAACGACGGTTCCAGCTATGGCACAAAGCACACTCTAAAATAGCTGATTTTTTGTGGCAATTATGGCAGGCCAGGGCACCCGAGGAGGCCTCTGCCCTAAGCGGTGCTTGGCATTCCGAGCAGCTAAAAATCCAGGCGCAATCAGCGCAACGCACCAAACGAGCGGCCCCTCGTTCCGGCACAAAAACAAGTGCCGGCCCGCTTCGTTGTTTTAAATGAGTTAGAGCTAACGCGCTGAACAGCGGTTGTTGCTGCCCACTCGGAAATTCAACACTTAAATCAGTAAAAGAAACCGCCCCCAGGTGCGCGGCTAAAGTGGATTCGTTGGCTGCAGAGTCATAGAAACGCTGTTCCGCGAAATAAAAACTTTCCACGCTTACCGTGTGGCTCAAAAAATAAACCTCGGCTCCGCCGTGTTGCCGCGCGAGCAAAAAAGCAGCCTCTCGGTTATTAAATCGAGGGAACATGTCAAAACTTTTGTGATCCGGGTGCCCTTCCTTTATAACCACGATCGAGCGTAAATTGTTCCAAGGTAAAAAAAATGCCCGCCTTGTACCGAGGACAATGTCAATTGATCCTTGCCAAATTCCCAACCAAACTCGAAAGAGCTCGGGATTACCCAGCTCAGCGCTCATCACGGCAACGCGCGAGCCGTATCGTTCAAACGCCGGAGCAAACAAAGTTGCGAGATCGCTTAAATCTGGAACAATCACCAGATGTTGGCCTGGAGCATCCAAAATATCAAGCAGGATTTTTAAAAGAACTTCTGAGGTATCAACGGTAAGTAATTTTGGACGCCGAGGTTGTATTTCTTGATCAACTTGGCTCGCCAAGCGGTCCGGCGATGATAAGGTGGCAAATTTTTTTAGATTCCGCTGAGTGAGGGGAAACAAATTTGCTTTAAGCAATTGCCCGATTGGGCCATGATATAACAAAGACAACTCTTTAAGAAAAGCAATTTGGGCCGAATCAAGCGCGGGGACCGCGTTAATAAAACTTGTAAATGGTTTAAGCTTTAGCGTTATGGCTGATTTTGCCGTGCAAGACTCAACCAGGCCCACTTCCGTTTGTTTGCGAAATGGGACATAAACCAATTGACCAGGCTGTAAAGCCTGGGGTAAATCATCTGATACCAAATAAGATAGCGTTGACAGAGCCCCCGGTAATCGACGCGGTAAGATAACCTCCGCCACCTGCATACAAAAAGTTCAAAACTACAATTCAAACTGGGCGGTCAGACAGCCTACTCCAAAAGGGGCTTCGTAGGCGTAAGAAGTGTAGCGGTAGTTAACCCCGCGCAACACACCCATAAGCATCAAAAAAACCCGGAACCCGCATTCCGCCGCTCCGGTGAGTACAGCCTGATCAAGTTGTAAAATCCCGGCTGTATTACGGGTCATTAATAATTCCTGAATTTTGGCATCGTATTGCGCCCCGGCAGGATTAAAACCTGCCGGCGCATCGGTGGTCAAAGCGCGGGATAAATCACCCGATGCTAAAATAGCCACTCGTTTATTACTGTTCATAATTTGCTCCTTCACTAAATAGCCAAATTCAACATGGGACTTATGATCAAGCTGGCTTGGACTAATAGGTAAAATAGGCAGGGTAGGCAAATGTACGAGTAAATAATGTAACGGCACAGCTACTCCATAGTCAAGTTTCGTCTCGGTAATCATCGAAGAGGGGATCTCGCCCTGCTTGCCAGCATGACTAATTTTAGCCGCTATATCAACTTCCCCCTTAAAACGCTGCACCACCGAAAGATCACCAAAATCTCTCAAATCTGTCTGGTATTCCGGTGAAACATTAATCGCGAAACTATCTGGAAATATAGTTCCATGAGGCGAGAAAATTACCAATACGTCCGGCTTAGCTAGGTATAAATCTTCCTCTAATTTTTTAAGTGCCAGAATAGTTTTATCAATTTTCTTAATCGCCTCTTTTCCAATACTCGGTATTAAAACCGGCGGATGCGGAGTTATCGCCGCAAACACGAGAGACATAGGATTAAATAAAAAATTAACTAAAATTAATTCCCGGTTAAAGAAAACTTGCCTTTAGCGACCAATTCGGCCAGACGATTAGGTTCATCAAAGCGCTTGGGGTAATCAGCATTACCAAGGGTAATAATAACGTAACGTTTTGTTGCGGTCGTGCTTGTCGAAGCAGCAACAACTTTATTCAAAGCATTCCGAGTGGCTGGCCCCACGTATCCAGCGACCGGCAACCCTTCGGCAGCTTGGAATTTTTTAACCGCCACCTCAGTCGTGTCACCAAAAAGTTCTGTTATTTCTTGGTCCAGCGGAAAAAACCCTGCGGCTAACAAACGTTTTTGCAAAGCGCTTACTTCCTTCCCTTTATTTCCTTTCTCTAAAAATAAACTCAACTTTGGCAGCGTGGAATTGCCTGTTGAAGCCGCTGCAGGTTCAATCACCATTGCCAATAAGGCGCCAGCCTCGGTAGTATAGCCGCTTTTGCTGGCAATAATCTTGTAGGAACGACCCGATTTAAAGAAAAGTTGATTGGTATTTTTAATTTCATGAGCAATTTTTTTGGTACCAAGTTGAGTAGTAAATGAATAAGTAGACTTGCCAAGCAAGGACCCGAGTGTCTGATCACTGGTTACTTTAGTAAAAATCTTAAGCAAATCACGGGCGCTTGATTTATTGTTTTCACTCAGGCCAGTCACATCGCTAACCGCCGTGTTATCTGCGCCCCAATCCTCCAAACGCTGACCGATTCGATCGAGGAGGCTTTTTTCAGTTTCAGCAGAAGCCGCTGCCAACATTTGCGCAACAGGGTTTACCGAACCAACTAAAGCTACTCCCAGCAAATCCTGATTTTTTACTTTCTCGCCTGCTTTAAATTGCAAAACATTTTTTTCAGCCGGGTATTTTTTTGAGTCAAAGGCTGTAAAAGCTGTGGGTTTAAAACTTTGATGCAGTGCTTCATAAGTAGTCAAAAGCTTGGTCAAAGAGGCAATCGGTCGGAATTCATCAATGTTTTTACCGGCAATAATCCGGCCGCTTGGGTATTCAGCGACAACGTATGCCGGTACTGTACTTTTAAACTGATCCGTAACCGGGCCCTCGACATCCCCCAAAAACTTGTTGCGCGAAGACATTAATGAACTGTTCAAAAAAAGCGGTTCACCTTCTGGAATATTAAGTATTGTTACCAATTTAACCACCGAAACATTCGCTCGCTTGTAGCCCAAGGCAGCGAATGTATCATCGTCAGTAATCCTACGTCGCCGACCTTTCTCCACTACGTACACCAAAGGGCTGCCTTCTGGTTGGATTAAGCTTCCATCCTGGATTTTTACCGGTTGGTCCGCAATGGTCAGGGTAGCCAAATCTCTGATCGTCTTTTTTTCAACAGCTAAATAAGCGTAATTAATTTTAATAACTTCCGGATCAGTGATTGGATACAAAACGCTATCTTTAAACAAATAAAAACGATCCTTTAAATCCGTAATTTGGTAAACAACCCCCTGAGGGGCAGCCGTTCCGTCTGTAATCGCCGGTCCAATGACCAGGCCGGACAAATCACTTTCCGAAACGTCAACTACCTCATCGGGATTAAACCCCAGCTTAGCCATGACTTGAGCTGAAGCAAAGGGGCGCAAACTATCAAAATCAAGCAAATAAGTACCCGATGGTGCTCGGAGGAGGGAATAATTGGGGAATAAAATTTCTTGACCAACCTGATAGTTGCTCAAGTCAACATCAGAAATAGGTACAATTAATTTTGGATCAGCTCGACTAACCAAAACTGCTTGATTTTTAAAACGACGCCGTAAGCCATTTTGCAAAAGCCAAATATCATTACTACCAATTGTTTTAAGCAATGTTCCATCTGGATAGACCTGGCTAAACCAAGTAGTCCAAATACGGGCAAAATTCTTATTGCCGTGTAAATGTGGAGTATAGGTATACAAAAAAGCAGTCGCCCAGCTCTGTGGAATTACCTCTTGGTCATCGATCCTTACCAGGGTGCCTTTTTTCAAAACAACACTGTTCCCTTCACGATGATCATTATACCAACGCATGATCCCAGCTGCGTTATCTACCTGCTGAGCGAAACCCCTATGTTTAGCTACTTTTGGGTCGGTGCGGCTGCATGAATCACACACCGCGTAACCAGTTGCCCAGTCAAGCTGTTTCTGAGAAGGGGAGTCGTCAGTGATCAAGCTCTGTTCCTTCTGCAGGGTAACGACGATGTATTTCGGGCTTACCTGGTTGCGCTCAGCCGCCGCAAAAATAATCTCACCGGCTGTTTTTTCAAAACCGTCGATGTCGCGTGCCCGATAAGTGGCTAAATAACTACCTTTACTCTCTAAAAACGACTGGACTTCGGCCACCGACCAGCTTTGGTAATCCCACAGCTCTGGATCGGAAATAATAAAGTTAGGGTCAAAAACCGTTTGAGTTGCGGCAAAAACTGGCAAACCAACGATTAAAATGCCTAAAAATAAAATTGTTGCTGCAAAAGGCTTGCGTAACTTCATATATATGACTATAGCATACTTGAGAGAAAACAAAAACCACCCCCAAGTTAGGGGGTGGCCTATGCTAAAACCCTTTAATTTAAAGCTATTTTACCCTTTTCCATTACCACTTTAACAACTGTTCCGTCGGTGATTTTACCCTCAATCAACCGCAGAGCCAACGGGTCTAATAACTCATTTTGAATCAAGCGTTTCAGGGGACGTGCGCCATAATCAGGATTGTATCCTTCTTTAGCCAAATGCCTCTTTACCGCTTCGTTAATCTCCAGGGTAATTTTCTTAACCAACAAACGCTCCAAGACTTTGGCTAGCTGCAAATCAACAATATCTTTGATCTGCTCTTCGGAAAGAGAATGGAACATGATAATGTCATCAATCCGGTTCAAAAATTCAGGCTTAAAGTGTTCCTGCAGAGCGGTCATGATTTTCTCGCGAATATCTTTCTCATCAATTTTCTTCGATTTCGACTCGGCAAAACCAAACGTTCCCCGTTTTTTAGCGTCCAGAATCATCTGACTTCCAATATTGCTCGTCATCACGATAATCGCATTTTTAAAGTTAACCACGCGCCCTTTGGCATCCGTTACTCGGCCATCATCCAAAATTTGCAGCAAAATATTAAACACATCGGGATGTGCTTTTTCGATTTCATCAAACAAGATAACTGCGTACGGTCGACGGCGGATTATCTCGGTTAGTTGCCCGCCTTCTTCATAGCCAACATACCCCGGAGGAGAACCAACAATCTTGGAAACACTATGCTTTTCCATATATTCGCTCATGTCCACCCGCACGAGCGCTTCCTCGGAATCAAACATAAACTCCGCCAGTGCTTTTGCCAATTCGGTTTTGCCAACGCCAGTCGGGCCCAAAAAGATAAACGAGCCAATCGGCCGACCAGGCTCACTAATGCCGGCACGCGAACGGCGGATCGCATTGGATACAGCGCTAATAGCCTCTTGCTGGCCTACTACCCGGGTCTGTAAAACCTCTTCAATATGCGCTAAACGCTGGGTTTCGGTTTCCAGCATTTTCTTTACCGGAATTCCGGTCCAACGGGCCACCACCGCGGCAATATCCTCTTCGGTAATGGCTTCCTTTAAAATGCCGTTGGTTTTTTGGAATTCTTTGAGTTTTTGTTCATCGTCTTGGATCATTTTTTCCAAATCTGGAATACGGCCATAACGAATCTCGGCCACCTTGCCAAGGTCACCACGCCGCTCTTCAATATCGGCTTGTTGCTTCAAACGGTCAATTTCTTTTTTACGCTCCTGGATGCGGGTAATAATTTCCTTTTCGCTTTTCCACCGAGCCTCCAATCCGCCGGAGTGTTCTTTAATTTCCGCTAACTCCCGCTCCAGTTTTTGCAGGCTTTCTTGCGCCGATTCCTCCTTATCTTTTTGCAAGGCGCGTTTTTCTATTTCCAACTTAATCATCGAACGCTTCATTTTATCCAGCTCTTCGGGCATTGAATCCATTTCCAATCGCAATGCGGCGGCGGCTTCGTCGATCAAATCAATCGCTTTATCAGGCAAAAAACGATCAGTAATATAGCGCTCTGAGAGCTTCACCGCGCTGGTGAGCGCCGCGTCCGTAATCCGGATACCATGGTGCACTTCATATTTTTCTTTAATGCCGCGTAAAATAGCGATCGCGTCATCTTCACTTGGTTCGTTTACCATCACCGGCTGAAATCGGCGCTCCAAAGCGGCATCTTTTTCAATATATTTTTGGTATTCTTTGATGGTTGTTGCGCCGATAGTATGCAATTCACCGCGCGCCAACATGGGCTTAAGCATGTTTGAAGCGTCAACCGACCCCTCGCTCGCTCCTGCTCCAACGATGGTATGTAATTCATCGATAAACAAAATAATTTTTCCCGCGGCATTTTTTATTTCTTTAAGCACCGCTTTAAGTCGTTCTTCAAATTCGCCTCGGAACTTGGCCCCGGCCAGTAGAGAACCAATATCCAAAGCGATAATTTCTTTATTACGCAAACTCTCGGGCACGTCGCCGTTCACGATTCGCTGTGCCAAACCTTCGGCAATGGCGGTTTTGCCGGTGCCCGGTTCGCCAATCAGTACTGGATTATTTTTAGTCCGACGCGATAAAATCTGCATTACGCGGCGAATTTCATCATCACGCCCAATTACTGGGTCGATTTTTTCCTTGCGTGCCAACTCCGTTAAATTTTTGCCATATTTTTCCAAAGCTGCATACGTTTGTTCAGGATCGGGGGAATCAATTCGAGCGCTCCCCCGAATTGTTGCCAAAATCTTTAAACAATTGTCATAATCAATTCCAAAACGAACCAGCAGCTCCTTAAGTTGAGGTGAGACATTCAGTAACGCTAAAAATAAATGCTCGACGCTAATGTACTCATCGGTCATTTTGTGCGCCTCACGGCCTGAATCTTCAAAAACCTTGATTGTTTCAGGGGCCAGCATCACCTGCTGAACGCCACCTTGTGGGCTCCCGGCCAAGCGGGGCAGGCGGCCAAGCAGACTACGCAGTTCACCAGTCAACAAGCCAATGTTAACATTTAACTTTTGCAGCAACGTTACGATAAGCCCAGTTTCATCCGCTAAAAAAGCCAAAAGCAAATGGGCAGGTTCTAACGCTGCTTGGCCCGCTTCATGCTCTGAATTACGAAACCCCTTAACCCACTCACCACTAACTTTTTTAAACCAAACCAAAAATTATTCACCACCCTGGTGAGTTTTTTAATTCAAACAATGCGCCACCCATTGAAACGCCTT